>JAYUPZ010000035.1:0-2413 GCA_043759805.1 Myxococcales bacterium
GCAGGAGCACCTAGTACTGGATCTATTGGTTGCGGTCGCGTCGTTTTCTGGTTTCCTCGAAGGTCGCATTCGAGTCGATCTGCCCGCCGGACCTATCACGGTGGTTTCCCTTGATGTCTTGCTACGAATGAAGCGACTGGCGGGGCGTGCCCAGGATCTGGCTGATCTCGAAAAGTTGACGGGCGGCGGTGATGTCTGATCTTGACCTTTCACCCGATAAGGTGAGCTCACGCTTTGCCGAGCTGCGCGGGTTATGCCCCCTTGAGCTGGATGTCAACGCACGCGCGCGGCTGACGTGCGAGCGTCCCGCCTCCCCGCCGGAGCGATTCGAGGTGGCGGTCGCGCGCCGTCTCGATGAGTTGCGCGCACTGTGTGAACTTGCCCAATACCTGCATCGGCGACCATGAGTACAACCGGAACGTTGTTTGTCATCGCGGTTCCGCTGGGCAATCCTCGGGATATTTCCGCACGAGCGATTGAAACGCTGCGGATGGTCGACGATGTCTACTCGGAAGACACACGCAGCGCGGCCCGATTGCTACGAGAGCTGGGCATCGAACGTTCGTCGCGCTCGTGTTTCGACGGCAACGAAGGACAGCGGGCCGACGAGATCGCACAGGCGCTGGTTGGCGGTCGCAGTGTGGCGCTAATATCCGAGGCGGGCACGCCGTCCGTTTCAGATCCAGGATTCAGGGTGGTCCGTGCTGCGATTGCGGTGGGCGCACGCGTGGTGCCGGTCCCCGGAGCCTCGGCGCCCCTCTGTGCGCTGGTCGCATCGGGATTGCCAACCGATCGTTTTTTCTTCGCGGGGTTTCCGCCGCGAAAGGGCGGTGGGAGACGCGAATTCTTCCAGATGCTGTCACGCATCCCCGCGACGCTTATCTTATTCGAGTCACCGGTACGGGTTGCCGATACGATGGCTGACCTGGCGCAGGTGTTGGGAGACAGGCAGGCGTGTCTGGCGCGGGAGATCAGCAAGACCCACGAGGAATTCGTGCGCGGCACGCTGACAGAATTGGCAGAGCGGTATCGTGATGAGAGGCCGTTAGGTGAGATCACGCTGGTGGTGGCGGGTGTTGATCCGGCCGCAACGGTCGTGGATGACGAGGCGCTGGGGCGTCGTGCGCTGATGTTGCTGAATGAGGGAAACAGCGCTCGCGATGTGACACGGTTGCTGGTCGAGGAGACGGGACTACAGCGCAACCGCGTGTACGGCGTGGTGCTGGGGGTGCGGGGGCAAACATGAAGTCGCCGCCCATCAAATAACACGGCTCCCGTCTTATTTAACGGTTTTTCCAGGTAGTTGAATCGCGGATTGTGCTCGCGACCGCCCTGCTCTCTGGGGGACCCGGCACGATTCCTGCTGTACCGCTGACCGTGCTCCCCAAACCCGCCGACCTTCCACGAACATGGACCCTCGCTGTCCCGTACCTCGCCCTTGCCATCTTCGGGGCCGTACCCGGTTGCAAACGCGACGACACGCGAGCCGAAAAATCCGCGACAACACTGGTCTTCGGTGCGTACACCACGCCCCGTGAGGCCTATGGCAACGCGATCCTGCCGGCTTTCCGGACGCAATGGCTGAAAAAAAACGGACACGACGTTTCGATTCGCGAGTCGTACCTCGCAAGCGGCGCACAATCCCGCGCGATCCAGGCTGGTTTCGAGGCCGACGTGGCCGCCTTGTCGCTTGATCCCGACATTGAAAAGCTGCGGGAGAGTGGTCTCGTCAAGCACGACTGGCGCCAAGGCCCCTTTGGCGGAATGGTCACACACTCGGTCGTCGTCATCGGTGTTCGGAAGGGCAATCCCAAGAATATTCGCGGTTGGAGCGATCTCGCAAAAGCCGACGTCGAGGTGTTGACCCCCAACGTCCGAACCAGTGGCGGCGCCATGTGGAATGTACTCGCAATTTACGGAGCGGCACTTCGTGATCCTGCAAACAAGGCCGATGCTTCGGCCGGGGCAATCGCTGCACTCGGAGCGATCCTTCGCAACGTCAAAATCATGGATCGCAGCGGTCGCGATTCCATGTTGACCTTTGAGCGCGGAATCGGCGACGCCATTGTCACCTACGAAAACGAGATCTTGATAGGGCGTAAACAGGGCAAAACGTACGACTATGTTGTGCCCGACGCAACGATCCTGATTGAGAACCCGATTGCGGTCGTGGATCAGTATGCTGAACGCCACGGAGCCAATCAACTGGCCAAGTCCTTCGTGGATTTCCTCGTTACCCCCGAAGTTCAACGGCAGTACGCACAACACGGACTGCGACCCGTCCTTCCGTCTGTTGCCAAGGAATTCTCGGATCAATTTCCATCGGCGAAAGATCTGTTTACGGTTCGAGATCTCGGAGGCTGGGCTGCCGTGCAAAAAACAATATTCGATGCCGGCGGCATCTACGAAAAAT
>JAYUPZ010000036.1:0-2409 GCA_043759805.1 Myxococcales bacterium
CACGCCTTGCCACCCCGATTCGGAACCATTGATCGTGATGCGTTCGGGAAATGTAACACTTCCCATCGGAACAACCGTACCGATCGCGGTTGACTGACCAGCAAACGCAGTCAGAGTCTCAAGCGCGCCCGAATATCGATCGGCCTTGTAGACCAAAAGGTAATCCCCAAAAGGGACATCGGTTAACTCGAATGACAGATCAGATCCAACCGAGGCGGATTGCACTTGCTTCGTTGGCCTGTCGGCGGATACCAACTCCACGCTCCCTAAATATTCCAATCCGGACGCCTTTTTCAATGCGCTCGGGTCCGTCAACCTCAACTGTCCCGTGAGTGATCCAAGTTCAGCACCGACAGATGGCTCCTGTGTTATGCCGACAGGTAGATCGCATCCGCATCGTCTCGTCGCGCAGGCGGTAAGGACAAGGGGCCCCATGCCGACCTCGATCACGACTTCTCCTACATCCATCTGCAACACGTCATCCGAGGCTGCATCCAGTATCGCTGCATATCGACCCGGTGGCATGCGCGCCGAAAATGAACCCGAGCTCCCTATCGGCAAGACAAACTCGGCACCACTGCGCTTCGATACGAGCTTTAGGAATTTGGCATTGGTATCAACTCGCCCGCTCACGTCGACGATCGTTTTTGGCAGCGATATCCGCACGGTCTCGTTGCTGCCCGACGTTGTCGGGCAAAAGCGACCCATCGGTTCAGCGGGCCCCGATCCGTCCCTGCTGTTGGTAGTCAATGCCGGTGTCTCTGTACAAGCCACCAGTACCAAAAAAGGAACCAAACGCCGATACGTCAAAGCCATGGGATCAGGGTAGAAACGCTGCGCAGATTACACAAACTAAAGTTTCTTAATGTAGATTAGCTTTCCTTATGAATATCGATCACGGACAGATCGCAGCGTTGGTCGCGGTGATTCGTGAGGGAAGTTTCGAGGGCGCCGCGAGAGCCGCCTATGTGACCCCATCGGCGATTTCCCAGCGCATCAAGCTGCTGGAAGAAGCGGTGGGGGGTCTCGTGGTAATCCGCTCAAGCCCCTGTCAGCCGACTGCGCTTGGCGAGGCGTTGTACCGGCACGGACTGCAAATCGAAATGCTGGAGAAAGATCTGCTGGCCACCATCGCACCCGAGGCGATAGACGATCCCAGCACGCCCATTGGCATCGCGGTCAACGCCGACAGTGTCGCGACCTGGTTGTTACCCGCCATATCGGACTTTGTGGAACACCGCGGGTTTCGAGTTGAATTGGTGATTGACGACCAGGACCACACCACGGCTTGGTTGCGCTCGGGGCGTGTGCTTGGCGCCGTGACAGCGGACGCTCAACCGGTTCGTGGCTGTCGGGTGCATCCGCTCGGGATCATGCGGTATCGCGCGGTGGCTTCGTCCGCATTCGTACGACAATATTTCTCGAAGGGCATCACGACCGAGGCGCTGACCCGTGCTCCCGTGATTGCGTACAACCGGAAAGACACGTTGCACGAGAAGTTCCTGGCGGAACAAGGACTCCCGGGTGCAACCATGCGAGCCCACTTTCTGGCGTCACCCCAGGCCATATTTGAGGGAACATTGAACGGTCTGGGGTGGTCTTTGAATCCTGAAGCGCTGGTTGCGTCTGCTCTGCAACGAAAAAAACTCGTTGATTTGCTGCCGTCAAAACATCTGGACGTGCCGCTTTATTGGCAACAGTGGGCCCTCGAGTCGTCGTCGCTCAATGCGTTGGCAACCGCTTTGCAAAAACGTGCTGCGGTTTCGCTTGGCAGGGCGACAGCGTAACCGTTCGCAAACCTCCCCTGCTATGAAGCAACCAAATACGCCTCCAGTTTATCAAAAGAACCGGTCCAACCCATCGTCATGCTGAGCCTGTTTGCGACGAATACCGAAAGTTCTTCATCGGTGAACTTGTCGTACGGTTCACAGCAAATCGTCACCCTGGTTTGAACCGATTCTTCCTCGGACAACGTTACGGTGATCAACATTGTCTCGGGCCAGGTGGGCGCCATCGGATGTCGCGCGATCCGCTCGTTCTCATCGCAGAATTGCTGCGTATAGACAATGCGATGGGGATTCTGAACCTCAAAATATTCGGCGCGACCATACATCTTGAGTCCGGCGTCATTGAACATGCAGTAGAGCGTTTTGCAGCCCGGTTGGATTGTGCTTGTGCGCAGGAACTCCATTTGGAAACCAGTGGGCGGGAGCCATTTCGAGAAATGCTCCGGATTCGTGAACATCTCGAATACCGTCGCGATCGGCGCATCAAAGCTCCGATTGATCACAAATCGTTCTTTTCCTGCGAGAGCCTTGTCGAGATATTCGGCCAAACGATCCCACGTGGCCTCCCCGCCGGCGCTCTTGATGAACTTGCGGGATTCTTGTGCGACCTCTGGCGTGGCGA
>JAYUPZ010000037.1:0-25094 GCA_043759805.1 Myxococcales bacterium
GCGTCGATATCCGCCACAATCGTACCACTAAAGCGGATAATGCCAGAGCCCGGCATGGCCGAAAACTGTACGTTTCGGATCTTGAAGGTTCCCGAGCCAAGCACTGTCAACCCGAGATTCTCGAATTGAACATTCTCGATCCCCCCTGCACCCTTGAGTACGATCGCATCGTTTTGACCCGGTGACTTTATCCGCACCCCTGTAGGCGACATTCCGCGCAAGGTGACCGGCTTCTCGAAGACGACACCGAAGTCCGTCTGGTTGGTGTTGTCGTACAAACCGTCGGCGAGAAAGACGTTCTGCCCCGATGGCACGGCTTTCGCCGCTTTCGCGATGGTCTTGAACGGCAACGTCTGTGTTCCAACATTCGTGTCGAGGCCCTGCACCGGATCGACATACACGCCGAGCAACGGCGCTGCGACATCGGGCATCGCGTCGGGGACTATTTGAACGGGTGCGGCGGCATCCTGAATCGCCGAATCGACCGGGCCCGCATCCGCATTGCCCGAGGAACCATCCAGCTGCATGGGATTCGGATGGTTGGTTTCTTCTTCGCCCGAGCAGGACACGACGGCCGCGATGGCTCCGACAAGCACGGTTAGAACCCGTGCGTTCAATCCAAAGGGAGTCACAGAAAGCCGGCCTTGAATGCGTCGCATGGGACGCATAGTGCTCGTGGCCAGGCGACCCTGTCAACGGTAGGCCCGGCCGCAAAATGTCGAGATTTTGTGAACAAATCGGCCGGGGATAGACTTGGTGGAACCGACAGCCCTCGGATCCTGACCTTGTTCCGGGTCACATAGGTGAATGCGCATCCCAAGTGCAACGTCACCCGAAATGACTACGATTGCAGGGAATGCACCTTGCGGACATCGGTTCACCCGTCAAACAGAAGCCATCGCGCGGACACGGCCTCGCAATTGTCCTCGGTTGGTGCGCGCTTTTCAGTGGCGTGTTCGCGGCCTGTCGTGCGACCCAGAATCCCGCCCTACCGCGCTCCTTCGAGTCAACTCGAAGCGTAAACGAGGACACGACGGAACCCGCTTTCAGCGAAACCGCGTTCCTGAAACAATACTGTTCGGACTGCCATTCAGACGGCAAGCGCAAGGGTGGATTCACGATGGATAAACTCTTGCAGCAACCCCGCTCGTTGCAACACACGGAGGCCTGGCAAGAAATCGCAGCACAGATTGCCTCGGGCGACATGCCGCCAGAAGATCAGCCTCTGCCCGGAAACACAGAACGGCAGGCACTTGCCGCCTGGGTCAACACCAACATCCTGGCCACAATGTGTAGCGTTTCCGAACCCGGCCGAGTTGTCGCTCGGCGCCTGAATCGCTCGGAGTACACCAACACCATCGCTGACCTACTCGGGGTTCCATTCGATCTCGCTCAGGCCTTGCCCACGGACAACTCTGCGCACGGCTTCGACAACATCGCCGCTTCGTTGACCATGTCCCCACTCTTGCTTGAGCGGTACGTGGATACGGCGGCGCTCGCACTTGACGCTGTTGTATTCGATCCGGAGCGCACCAAACGCAGCAAGACCTCACTGCAGGCCGATCTGACGGACATGAATCAGTTCGTGCGGCAGGCCGGCAACGGCGGGGTACTGTTGAGCCACGCACCCGCAGGCCAGATCAGCATGGGCGTCAGCCAACCCTTCGCGACCCGATTTCGGGTATCGGTTGACGTTCGTTCGTATCACGATGGATTGAAACGCAAACGCCGACGCGACAGGAAGGCGGGAAAGAACGATCCCTTCATCATTGGGCCAACCCTTCTGAGCTTCAACGTAGACGGAGTCGTCGCTCAAACGCGGCTTGTGCAAGACCCCAGAACCCGAAGTTATATGGCTGACTTGGCGGTTGCCGCTGGTCCTCACCGCATCCAGATCGGCGCCATCAAACCCGAGCAGCAAGGTCCTGCCGTTCCACCTTCCGTACCACGAACTATCCCAGCGGACCTCCTCGTGTCCAACATGGCGATTGATGGGCCGCTCGATATACCGACCAAGCCAACCGAGTTACACCGAAAACTGTTCTTTACCGATGCCAAGAACGAGCACGACCTCGTCGCTGCAGAAACGATCGTCAAGACCTTTGCACGCCGTGCCTTTCGCCAACCCGTCGATGAACCCACGGGCGCGGCCCTGATTTCGGTTGTACAACGGGCCTGGGACGACGGGGCAAGCTTCGTTCAAGGTGTCCAACTGGGTTTACAAGCCGTCCTGGTTTCGCCCCGTTTTCTTTTCCGCACCGATCTCGTCCGCGAAGAATCACCCGCAGTGGCCTTCGCCCCGCTGACGCCTCACGCCCTGGCGTCCCGCCTGTCGTACTTTTTGTGGAGCACAATGCCAGACGACGAGCTCATCCGACAGGCAGATGATGGCAGCATCGTCGAGAATCTCGCCGCACAGATCGACAGGATGCTGGCCGATCCGCGGGCCCGCGCGTTGACGGAGAATTTCGGTGGGCAATGGTTGCAGTTCAAAAACATGGAGGAGGTTGCGCCGACCACCTTCGTGTTCAAATCCTTCAAGCCAGAGATGCGCGGTGATTTTCGGCACGAAACCGAATTGTTTTTTGATCACATCATGCGCACCGATCAATCGGTGATGGACTTCCTCACCGGTGACTACAGCTTCGTCAACGAACGCCTGGCGAAACACTATGGCATTCAAGACGTATCTGGCCCGGAGTTCCGAAAAGTCTCGCTCGTTGGGCTACCTCGCCGAGGCGTGTTAACCCACGCCAGCACCTTGACCATCACCTCAAGAAGCACACGCACTTCCCCCGCCATGCGTGGCAAATGGGTACTCGACACCCTGCTTGGAACGCCACCGCCGCCACCACCCCCCGGTGTCCCGGACCTCGAAGGGGACGATCACATGGAGCTGCGCAAGATTCGTACCACACTCCGCAGCCGACTGGAAAAGCATCGCGACAACGCGGTCTGCGCCTCGTGCCATGCACGTTTTGATCCCATCGGATTTGCGCTTGAGCCCTTCGACGGCGTGGGCGCCTATCGCGAGACCGATGCGTCCCTGCCCATCGATGCGAAGGGCGAATTGAATACTGGGGAATCATTTAACGGACCCTTCGAGTTGATTCAGGTGTTGGCCTCGACAAGAAAAGACCTATTTATTAGAACATTCGCGACCAAGTTGTTCACCTATGCGATGGGCCGAGAACCTCGCCCCGCGGACAGATGCATCATCGACTCCATTGTCGCGCAGGCTCACCAAGACAACTTACGGTTCGCGAGCTTCGTGAAAGGCATCGTGAAAAGTGCCCCATTCTTGAACAGCTCACGCCAAACCGAACCTCAACTTGCAGCCGGTGAAGAGGCCTCGCCATGAACATCATCCTTGGAAAGAAAATCAACCGCCGGCGCGCGCTGCGAGGGCTGACCTGCGCCATCGGGCTGCCGCTTCTTGACGGCATGACGCCCGCCCGTGCGCGTGCAGCGATCAGCAGCGCGCCCACACGTGTGGCGTTTGTCTATGTTCCCAATGGCATGATCATGCCAAAGTGGACGCCCATCGGCGAAGGAAGGGCGTTCGAGTTGTCTCCGACGCTTTCGCCACTCGCTGCCTTCAAGAACGACGTCACCATCATCGGTGGGTTGCGCCAAAGGCTCGGTGAGGAAATGGCCGATGGTCCGGGCGATCACGCACGCGCAGCCGGCAATTACTTGACCTGCGCGCGCCCACTGAGATCCGCCAGCCGCGCCGAGGTCGGCATTTCGGTCGACCAGCGCTTGGTTGAATCACTCGGGGTACAAACAAGGCTTGCTTCGCTGGAACTAACGTGTGACAGCGGCCAGGTAGCCGGCGAATGCGATTCTGGCTACAACTGCGCCTATCAGGCGGCCCTGTCGTGGCGGTCGGCGCGGGTGCCACAGCCCGCGGAGGTGAGTCCCAGAATGGTTTTCGATCGAATCTTCTCCGACGGACGTCGCGATCTATCTGCGGAACGCAAGCGATGGCGCGCGCGACGAAGCATTCTCGATTTTGCGATGGAAGATACGAAACGGCTTTGGCCAACATTGTCCCGCGATGATCAAGGCAAAATGGACGAGTATCTTTCTTCGGTCCGTTCGGTCGAACAACAGATTGCGCGAACCGAAAACTCCCCCATACCCAATCGTCCTACAGGCGTGCATGCACCGACCGCGCACCCGCACGACTACAGCGAGCATATCGAGCTGATGGCTGAACTCATCGTGCTGGCGTTTCGCGTCGACGCAACACGAATCGTCAGCTGGCAATGGGGACGGGAGGCCGGCGGACGTACGTTTCCCGAGCAGGGCGGGTATGAAGGACACCACGGGCTTTCGCACCATCAAAACGATCCCGAGAAGATAGCCATCCTTGCGCGCATCGATGAATTCCATGTGCAACGATTCGCACGCATGTTGGAAAAGCTTCGGAACGCGAAGGAAGGAGATGGAAACCTCCTCGATTCCAGCCTGATCACATTTGGCAGCGGACTTTCCGACGGAAACCGCCACCGGCACTTTGATCTGCCCACCCTCGTGGCAGGGCGAGGCAATGGAACCGTTGCGTCCGGGCGACAATTGACAGCGCCCAAGGATGCGCCCATGGCCAATCTGTGGTTGTCACTGATGCACAGCATGGGCTCCACCGACAAAAGCTTTGGCGATAGTACGGGACCGCTGAAGCTGAGCTAGATCACCCGCCTGCTGCCTGCTAGGGGTAAATTATGCAAGGCGCATTCCCATATGATCGTGAGCAACACGAGTCTGCAATTTTGCAATGGCGAGCTGCGCGGCTCGCCCGTTTGACGGCCGACGACGGATGGTTGTCACTTATCGGGCGATTTCAACTAGAAGAAGGCGCGAACGGCGCGGGCTCGGATGCGCAGTGTCTCATTCCACTGCCGGCCGACAAGACACCCGCCTGCGTGGGCAGCTTTGACTGTCAGGGTAAAGCTGTGCACTTCACGCCCGCGCAAGGCGTGTCGATCTCGCTGCGTTCTCACAGTGGCCTGCATCTCCTGATCCCTGGTGTTGCGGTTTCGTTACAAAGCGATCGCGACGGCAAGCCAGATAAACTGGTCCTCGGAACGATCACGATGGAGGTGATGGAGCGCTCGGATGGCATGTTCGTCCGTGTACGCGATCCAGAGAGTCCAACCCGAAAGGACTTCCCGGGGATCAATTGTTACCCCATCGATCCGAAATGGCGGATCGAGGCTCAGCTAGAACGCTATGAGCCGAACAAACGTGTGGCCCTGGGCTATCAGGCCGGTAGCACCGAAGAATACGTATCACCGGGCGCTGCAGTATTTGAGATTGATGGCGTCCGCCATCAAGTCGATCCAGTTTTTGACAGCAACCGCTCACGTCTATACCTCGTGTTCTGGGATCATACCGGACACGACACCACCTACGGCGCGGGTCGTTTCCTCTACGCACCCTTGCCGATTGGCGATCGCGTGTTGCTAGATTTCAACCAGGCGTTCTCACCGCCGTGTTCCTTCACGCCCTACGCGGTGTGCCCGCTGCCGCCTGCACAAAACCGTCTCTCCATCCGCGTCGAGGCCGGAGAGAAGAGCGCACATTAGAGCCCGGTCGTACTGCCCGTGCTAAAATGTTTCGATGAACATAAGGCAATGCTCCCTTGCGATCCTTGTTGGACTTACCTCCGCGGCCTGCGGAGAAGACTCGGCACTCAACACCTCGCGCGACGCCGGTGACAAGATCGACGGGATGGCGACAACCTGCGACGGCAAGGCAGCTCCCGCCGACGGCTGCAACACCTGTTCATGCTTCAACGGACAGTGGCAATGCACCGAGATCGCGTGTGTTGATGCGCTTGCCAACGAATGCGTACCAGGAACCAACAAGAAATCTGACGACGGATGCAACGACTGTAGCTGCCTCGACAATGGGGTCTGGATTTGTACAAAGCGAGCGTGTCTGGCGGTCTCGTGCGGTGCACGGAGCGGGGATACTTGCAAAGACACAGAGTATTGCGCTTACACCGAGGGCAAATATTGTGGTGCCGCCGACGCGGAGGCCGTATGCAAAACCAAACCCATGGCTTGCATCCTCATTTATGCACCCGTTTGCGGTTGTGACGGCAAAACGTACGGCAACGATTGCGCAGCTGCCGCAGCGGGAACCGGCGTCAACACCACGGGTGAATGTAAACCCCGCTGAGCCCGGAACCTGGCGCGGATCGATAGGAGCCCTCGCTTCAGACCTTTAGCAATCCGGGAATCGGACCGGTCTTTGCCGCGTCGGTGGTGCGCACCTGTCGTCCCGCACAGACGCTGCTGAGCCAGGGACCGAATCCTTTGCCACCGGACGGCGACCAGTCGGCGGCGGTGAGGCCGAAGCCCGCTGCGATCGTCTGAAGGTACTGGTTTACGGCCGGAACGGGTCCATTCACTGCGGGTCGTTTCCCGCCCGCGTAACCCATGAAGTCGTACATCGTTCCTGTATTGAGAGCGACGCTGCCACCGACACTGAAGTACGAATAGTCCTGATACGAGTGGGATTCGTCGCGCCCGTCGGTCTTCAGGGCCATCGCACAGTTGGTGATGCCAAGGACAATCGAGTTCTCCAGCATGTCTCGGCCGGTGGCCGGATCGATGAGGGTCGCAAGCGATTCGGCCACCTGAGAAACCTGCATTGCCAGCTTGTTGTAGCTAGGCAGTTTCGAAGAATCGCCGCCAGCGCCAGCATGCCAAACCGTATTGTGGTCTTCGTAACTTCCAAGTGATACGAAACCAATTCGAGACAGATCACAAAGGAATGCCACGGACATCAGGCGGTTGAACGCAGCCATGTCACCGCCATGGACGGCCATGGGTTTGCAACCGGTCGACACTGTTGCCCCGCCGCCACCACCGACTGTACCCGCCGCTGCCTTCTCGGCCGCAGTGAGATTGTCGTTGAGCAAATCGTAATACTGTTCAAGAGCCTTCTTGTCGTTCCCCGACAGGCGCGCATCCGAAAGCAACCGTTTGCGTTCTTGTTGACTGAATCGAAGACCCATGAGGCTCGCGAAGTCCGAAGTCGACATCGCTGCCAGCGGATCGGTTGGAACCGGAGGTGGCGCCGAGCCGCCCGCTGTCATAGCCGCGGTCACCTTTTTCCCACCGTCAAAAATGGGCCCGTTATAGACATTGGTCGTATTGTCGGAGAGCGCCTGGATCGCACCGTTGTAGTCAATGGAATCATCCGTAGCGGCGCCACCGCCACCCCAGCCGGCATTGCCGAAGAAAATCTCGCGCTGGCCTGCCTTGTGAATCTTCTTCGCGATGACGTGATCGATCGTCACCATCGGCTGGTGTAGCGACCCCGAGAGTGGATAGCGTGCGCGGGTGTTTAATTTTCCGCTTTGTCCACCCCCGCTCCAGGAACCGTTACCATCGGACTGGTGACCTTGCGCATCTTGGTAGGTCATCGCAAGGCCGTTGACCACCATCATCTCTTTTTGGAGTCGAGCGTTGGTCTTGAACGAAGCTTGTTCGTAAAATCCACCCAGTTTTCCCGGAGTGGTCCCAAACGATCCGATGCGGACGCCATTGGCGGAATCCACCTTCAGCAGGCTTGGGTCGGCGCCACCGAATGCGCCGTTCGCAAACTCCGGGATCCGATGATACCCGAGTGACATGTGGCTTTGCGAAACGATGATAAGGCGCTTGAGCAGCTTGGAGTCGTCTTGTGCCCGTGCATGTTTCCCCGCGTACGATTCAAGAAAGGGCAAGGCCGCGGCCACACCCATTCCACCCAAGAATTTTCGACGTTCGATCGATTTGTTCCAGCTCATGATAACTCCTAGCGGGCGCTGAACGCAGAACTCGTGACGTAGGCGAGGATCGTGTCCTCAAGATTGAGATCATTCCTGGGCAGTGTGATTGAGGCATCGCTGTCACACAGGAAGGCTTCCTGCTGGCCCACGGTATATTGATCGAAACGGTGCGAGAAGCAGGCTCGCGCCTGATCGCTTTGTCCCAGAGCCTCGCTGAGCGCAGCGGCATTGGAGACATCGCGCATGCCGCCATCGATCACGAGACTGACATCCGCTCGAACCTCAACATCCACAAGCTGACTCGTCCTGCGGTTCTTTACCTTTTCCGTCACAAGGTGCGCTCCCGTTACCGAGAAATCGGAAAGCGCGAAGCCGTAGGGATTCATGATCTCGTGACAACCGTTGCAAGTACCGGTTTGTGTCAGCGTTTCGAAGTACTGACGGGACGACATCACGTCCGGTGCGTTTGTTGGCAAGGTGGTGTCCACATTGTCCGGAAGCGGGGGGATGGATCCACAAAGCATTGTCACCTTGATGCCGTAACCTCGGTGGGCCAAGGGAATGTAGTCACCAACAGCTCCGTAGAGATTAAACGCAGCACGGCTAAGGATTCCGCCTCGATCGCTTGCGACTGCCGGGGTGAGATTGTTGCCCTTGGCAGTGCCATAGATCTTGGCCAGCCAGTCATGCGAAGGAACAACATCCTTGGTCCCGAAAAAATCGCTCAATTGACCGGCCTTGTCGATGACAGCATTCTCGAACAACTTGCCTATCTCTTCGCGCGCCGCCAGGCCAACCAAGGCACTTTCCGCCGGTGTCGCCACATATCCGGCTGCGCCGGGAGGGGACTTGAGTCCGGCCAGATTCAACCACTGATCGGCGAAATGGCGCATCGTGGCCCGACCCGCAGGCGTTCGCAGGAGGCGCTTGCCTTCGTCCTTGCGGACGTCGAAGGCGAGAATGGAACCGTCTTCGATCTTCGCTCGCAACGCCGCATCTGGCAGACCGCTCGTGAGCGTCATGGCAAGACGTGAGCCGATCGTCTTGGCGTCAACAGTGCCCTGCATGTCGAGCTCGGCGCTGTCAAAGCGCATGGCGCTCTTCGCGCTCACGAGCACCGATGCAATGAACCCCGCGTATGCCTTGGCCGCCTGGTACTTGCCCTTTGTGACGTTGTAGCTGTCCGTGATGTAGGCGTAATCGGCATCAATCATTGGCTCGCGCACAAAGGCATCGGTGAACTTGCGCGCAAACGCCGCACCACACCCGCTCGACAGATCGGTTGTACCACCGCAGTCTTTTCCCACGAAAGACTCAATCGCAGTACGTATTGACAGTTGCTCCGCGGCGAGCCCGGCCAGCTTCCCAACCAGCGCAAGATAGCCGTCCACAAACTGTCCTGCGATTGCCTTGGTTTCGGTATCGAATCCCTTGGCCTTGATGTTGGGAGGCAGGTTCTCAAGCATCGACTTGACCTGAGCGTCGTTGAGCGCACCCGATCCGAACACTTGTTCCACGATTGTTCGCGTTTGAAACGCCGTGTTTGTGGACAGCTGCCATCCCGGTCGACCATCTCGACCGGAACATTCCGCAGCGAGAGGTGCCTCACCAGGAGGTCCCCCACCTTCGGGATCTGGATCGGGAATGGTGCCTGGATCACCGCCTCCTGCGCCATCTCGAACTGCGCCAATGTCTCCTGAGCACCCGGAGAAGAACAGGGCGGCCGAAGCCAAACCCGCAACTACGCCAACGAATCCCTGAAGTCGACCTTGATACTGCATCCGAACCTCGCCTATGAGTAAACACCCCTGACGAATGTCATAGCCATAGGTGTTTTGGGTGATCCGATGTCGGGCAACGACGACTCGTCAGAAAGTGTCGGCCAGGCGGATTTTACCCCAAAACGGAATTCTGACGTGAATTCAGACACTTAGAACCCAGCCAGCACTTTCAAGTGGTGCCTGCAGGCAGATTAATCACACGGGGCGCCCTACATCGCCACCGGAAAAGAAACCGCATTCAAGAACGTTTAAGGCGAAACGCGACGGGTTCTTCGTCGTCTTCGAAGGTGCAGCGTTGTGAAAAGCAATGCCATGGTAACGCCGAGCATTCCAAACGAAGAACCCGACCCGCTCACCTGACATCCTCCGGAAGCGCGTCCCGAACCACCATCCACTTCCTCACCCACATCATCAGACGCAAGCTCGTCTGTCTTGCCGTCGCAGTCGTCATCGATGTCGTTCTGCAACTCTTCGGCACCTGGAAAGATGTCGGGATCATTGGGCTTGCAATCGCCGTTCTTGGGCACGTGACCCGCCACGTTGTTACAAGAAAAAATTGCGGTTCTCGCACCAACACCATCGCCATCGGAATCAACGTAGTACAGACCCGGATCGAGACCCTCGTCGGTTTCGCCGTTGCAATCGTCGTCGGCAAAGTTGCACGCCTCGGTGGACTCGGGATTCTTCTTTTCATCCCCATCGTCACAATCCCCGCCCTTGAGAATAAGGTCCGGCAGAACGGTGCACGATAAAGTCGCGTTGTTCTCGTCACCGAACCCATCGCCATCATTGTCGGGGTAGTACGTTACGCCGTCGCAACCGTAGGCGATGCCGAACGATCGGATGGTCGTGTTGAAATCTTCCGGCTCTTTGCTCGCGGTGCTACTGATCGCAAAAACCGAGAACTTTGTGACGCCGGTTTGATTCGGGGCGATCCAGCGATAGTCAAACGAGGCCTTCCCATCAACGTATAAACGCGGCGCCGAGTGCAAGACTTGATTGGGGAGGAACATCTTCGCAGCGTCCGCCGCGAATTTCGTGGTGTTGGGATCCACCAGCTCAAACTTGCTATCGGTGTCCGCAACGATCATGCAGCCCGCGTTAACGGCATCTTGAACGGTGGCCTGCAGTCGAACACCCAGGTCGATCTTTGCCCCTAAAGCGGGCGTTGAATCGCTGAAAATCATTTCGATCTTGGGTCCGCGTTTTTTGTAGTGGCAATTTCCACAGCCCTGCGCCTCGCCCGTGGAACGCGCCAAGGCCTCGCCACTCCAACCAAGGCACAGGTTCAAGGCAAGGACAGTTAAGGCGATTTGTACATTGGTCCCGGAACGCATAGGCACTTCAAGCTTAGGGGAAGACGGATGTCGAAAAGCGACAATGTTTGCAAAATTCAGCGAACCGGCGACGCCAAGCGTCATCATGAACGATCCACTGGCATCACGCTTGTCACATGATCGATGCTGATAGTCCGATCATAAAACGCTGAAAATGCAGGGGTTTTCCGCGCAGAAATCGCGGTGAGGAGGTGAGCCAAGACAGGTAGAACGACCGTCTCGTTCACTAGATGAAGTTTCCTTTTTCGATGCTGGTCTCGCTTTTGACCCTGGCCGCATGCGGTGGGGGCACGTCGAGTCCTGAAGGAACCGGCGGCGACTCGGGGGGCCAATCCGGCGGCGACTCGGGAGGCCAGTCCGGCGGCGGCATGACCAATATGGAAACCGGAGGTGCAGCAGGCGCCGGCTCGAACACAACCGGGGGAACACCGGGTAGCGGCGGAACAACACCATCCGCCACTGGTGGAATGGGTGGAACGAACGTCTCCACCGGAGGTACCCCTGGCACAACGGGCGGCAACGGCGGGAGCTCAGAAACCGGTGCGCCCCTGGGCGATCCGACCAAGCCATGGAACCTCCTCTTCGTCGGCAACAGTCTGACCTTCAACAGCAACTTCAAAAGCTACGTCAAGGGGATGGTCAACCGGGGGCAACAGGGGATCAAGATCGACAAGAGCGAACACATCGTCGGCTGGAACCGCGGCCAGTACTATCACTACTGGGCAGGCTTCAACATGGCGGATGCTCTGGGATGCGCCAACACACCGACCAATCGCCACAAATGTCCCACAACACGCGAACATATCCAGTCCAACATTTTTACCCACGTCGTGCTGCAGGAATATGTGACCAACCCGAAGTCCACAAGCCTACCCGACTTCGGCAAAAACAACGGTGGTACGTTTGACAAGCCCTACTTCGATCCCAACCCCGCGAAGGAGGCCGATCTAGGCGGTTCCTATTCCGTTGCCGTTGCGACCGACTACCTGAAACGGATGATTGAAGATGTCCGCAAGTACAACAAGATCCCTATCATCTGGGCGGCCTGGCCTGAACGCGATCTGCCGGACCGTTCCGCCGAATGGGAGGCGCTTCTTCTCGCCTTCAAGAAAATCGCTGACGACAACCATGCTGTATTTGTACCCGCGAGTGGCGCCTGGAAACTTGCGGTTGATGCTCGGCCCGAACTCAATTTTTATGTCGACGGCATTCATCCCTCGCAGGAAGGCGCGGTCCTTGCGTCTTACGTATTTTTCGCGGTCTTGACGGGAAAAACGCCCGTGGGGATGGTCTACGATCCGAACGAGGGACTGTTCGACGCCGCGACCAAGCGGTTCATGCAGGAAAAAGCCTGGGAAGCCGTTCAGCGCTACGGCAGCCCGATCAAACGGAACTGAAACCCAAAAGTGGCACGGACTTCGCATGGTGACGGGCCATGCGTCTTTTGTTTGATCGCGGTACAATCGTCCTACACGATCTGCCCGCGTCGCTAGATCCCGGCATCATTCCCGGCGTTTTGTGGGATCCCCGCATCGCGGCCTGGCGGGCCCCCGGACGTCTCGCCTATCCACTGGTGTCCGAATTGCGTCGTCGGGACGTCCGATTGTCGGACAAGCCCCATCCACAGCTGTCGCCTCCGACCGGTTTTCAGCCAGTCGCGTTGCGCCCTTACCAGCAGGCCGCTTTCGATGCCTGGCGCGAAGCAGGGCGGCGCGGGATCGTGGTCCTTCCAACGGGCAGCGGGAAGACGCGTGTTGCGTTTTCGGCACTGGCAGCCACCCGGACCCCGGCACTTTGCCTGGTTCCGACCCGTGCGCTGCTGCAACAATGGGCAACTGAACTTGGGAAGTTTTATGGCGGCCCGATTGGCTGTCTCGGCGATGGTCAGCGATCGATCGCTCCCATCACCGTTGCGACGTTTGCCAGTGCCTATCGCAACATGCCGCTTCTCGGTGATCGCTTTGGATTGATCATCGTCGATGAGGTCCATCACTTTGGGAACGCGCGACACGATGAAGCGCTCGACATGGCAATTGCACCGCTGCGGCTGGGATTGACCGCAACCCCTCCCGCACCCGGACCGGCGATGCAGCGCCTCGGCACACTCATTGGTCCTGTCTGCTTCGAGTTGAAAATTAGCGATTTGGCGGAGGATTCATTGGCGCCATTTGACCGTATCACACTGCCGTTGCGGTTGGAGGCAGAAGAACAACGCACCTACGACGATCTGCGCACTTTGTATCGAGGTGCGTTTGCAGCGTTTCGCATGATCCACCCCGTCGCGCAATGGGATGATTTTATTCGGGTCGCCGCCAGTACCGACAGCGGTCGAAGGGCAATTGCGGCCTGGCGTTCCTGTCAGCGCCTACTGGCGTTTCCACGCTGCAAGCAACAGGCGCTGGCCACCTGGTTGCAGCGACTGTCCAACCGCAAAACGCTGATCTTCGTTGCAGACAACGACACCGCCTACAGGGTTGCGCGGGAACATATGCTGATGCCACTGACCTGTGAGATCGGACGCAAGGAACGCACCGTGATGCTCGATCACTTTCGCAGTGGAAAAATTCGCGCCCTGGTATCGGCGCAGGTGTTGAATGAGGGTCTTGACGTTCCCGATGCTGATGTTGGGATCGTTGTCGCCGGTCGTCGTGGCGAACGGGAGCATACCCAACGCGTGGGACGTTTATTACGGCCTGCCGACGGTAAACGTGCCCTCGTGGTCGAACTGGTTGTTCAACAGTCGACCGAAGTGCAAAACGCAGATAAACGCTGGAGCCGCCTTGTTGCCTGAATCCGACATCCCGGTTCGGCTGGTCGACAATGACGCCCACCTCGACTTCCTTGGCGCGCAAGACGATCCATGGCTACGACTTTTGATCGGCGAATTCAGTCGTTTCGAGGGGCACTCGCGGCGACAATTGTTAGAAGCGCTGGCAGGACCAATGCCCGGGTCCGCGCCCCAATGCAAACGCAGAGCTGCCACCCGGATCTTGTTTCGCCTGTGGGATCGCGAACGGACACAGGGCATTGCGCCAGCCTTGATGCGCGAGGTGCTATTTCGCTGCGCAGCACAAAGCAAAGCTACTCGGGCGCGTGTGCATGAAGAGACCGCCTTTGTGCTGCAAATTCCCCCCGAACAACTATCTCGCTGGTTGTTTTGCGATCTGCCAAGCCAGAGGCTGATGCAGCGCCCGGCTGAAGTGCCTTCTCCGCAAATTCTTCGCCAAGAAACCAACCAGGCAATCGCTCAGGCCACGTTGATGCGAGCCGCCTCGGTGACCGTCAATCTGGTCGGCAACGCACGGGCTATCGTTCGACTCGCGCGTTTGCGTGGGCTGTTGTGTTCGGTTACGACGCAGGCCAACCACGAGCCACCAGCGCTCTGCCTGTCTGGACCTTACGCGCTCTTTCGTCACACGGTTCTTTACGGCAAGGCGCTGGCGGAACTTCTTCCCCACCTCGCCTGGTGCAATCGCTACGAGTTGCGGGCTCAGTGTCGCCTTCAAGGAAGATTGCGTGACGTTTTCTTGGATGAGAATAGTCCCATCGTGCCAGCGAAAGAACCCAAACCTTTCGACAGCAAACTGGAACAGCGTCTGGCAGACGAGCTACAACAACACGCGACCGAATGGCACATCATCCGCGAACCCGAACCGCTGGTAGCGGGAAAGCATCTGATTTTTCCAGACTTTTTGTTGCAGCACCGCTTGCATCCCGAGCGCCGTGTCCTCGTCGAGCTGGCCGGTTTCTGGACACCGGAATATCTCAGTCAAAAATTCTCGCGCCTGGCTGAGACGAACGCACCCAATCTCATCGTCTGCGTGGACTCAGAGCGGGCGTGTGGCGTACAGGCCGCCCATGAATCCCTGCGATTGCTTCCCTATCGGGGTCATGTGGATGCGAAGGCCCTGATGGTAAGAGTCGAGGGACTTGCTGCGTCCTGAAGAGCAGTGCTATTTCGGGCAACCGATTGGCTTTTCCGACACCGCTATATCGTCGATCCAAAGGCGGATGGGCTTCAATTGTTCGTGCACCTGATTCCAGCCGAATTTCACCGTCAACGGATCGGGGAGAAACCAAATATTGTTGTTGGTCGAATTGCAACAACAGTTGCTGGCTGCGGTTGTTTCCTTGAAGGCGGCACCTGGTACGACGACATCCTTCACCTTAACGGTGTACGGGGTCGCAGACGTCTCATCCACGCCCATTTCCACGCATACCCATTCACCGAGCGGAATCGCCGGCGCACCACTTTTGGAGCAATCGGCAAGACCATTTGCGGGCGACGTACCGTAATACAGCAGCTTGCGCGATGTGTCGCCGAAACCACCAAAGGAAAAGGTCGATACCCAGGTGGCTCCGCCTAGATCCTTCGCCGGCCCGGACATCGCTATCACGTCCCAGTGGCCACTCGTCCCTGGTGTGTTCTCGAGCCAGACCATCATGCGTGCGTACGCAATTCTTTTGGCGTCCGGCAAGAACGTACGCAGGGGCAACGTCAGCATGTCGGTCCCAGACACGCTGGCCTCAAACAAGACGGATTTTTTTCCAGAAACGAATCTGGCTTCGTCGATGACCAATTTGCTTCCTCCAGCAACCATCGAGCCGAAGGGCGCTCCGGGGCGCGTACCTTTGTTCCACGATTCGAAGTCGTTGCAATACGCTGCATTTGGACACGGCCCCGATGACATGGGCCCGGTTCCGGGATTCGTACCACCGGAACCGCCTGACACAACAGCCGTTCCGCCGGAATTCGTACCACCGTCTGTCGAGGTGCCGCCTGTATTGGAGGTGCCCTGCTGTCCGCCGGTTTTACCCGTTCCGGTATTGCCTGCGACAGTCCCACCGTTCTCCTCGCGCCCACCTTCGCCGCCCAAACCACCGGCCTTCCCTGATCCGCCTTTGCCACTCGCATCGGAACCGGCAGAAGTCGTGCAGCCCATCGCCAAACCCGTCAGCACGACGACCACGCCACCCAAAGACCCAACCTGCGGCGTAAAGCGATTCATGGGACTTCCAAGTGTAGCCCAAACCTCATTTCCAACGAAAGCCGTAGATCCTTCCCTCCTCCAGCCCTGTAGTCATCAGCGGGAAAATCGCCAGGGAAACTTGTGGAAAATCTGAATGATTCTAGATGGTTGGCGTACGCAATTTGACGATCGGTTGCCAGTAAATCATCCTTACATCCGGATAGACGGATGATGACGGCACCTCGGGTTCTTGACTGGATGTCTGCTCTTGGCGAGATGACACGCGTACGCGTGCTACACGCCTGTCAGCAGCACGAACTCAGCGTGGCCGATATCTGTTCGGTGCTGCGAATTCCGCAATCCACTGCGAGTCGGCACCTGAAGGTGCTGAGCGAAGATCACTGGCTCATCTCGCGACGTGATGGGACAAGCAACCTCTACGCGCTCGACCGAGAACACCTGCCGCCGCCAGCCAGGCAGCTCTGGAAGTTAATTCGCGAACAGTTTAATCAGGATCCGATCCTACGCGATGACGACGCACGGCTCGAGCAGGTCCTCTTGCAAAGGCGCACGCAGAGTCAGGCGTTCTTCGCCTCGGCGGCCGGAAAATGGGACCGGCTGCGCGGCGAGCTCTTTGGACAGCGTGTGGATCTCAAGATGGCGCTCGGTCTGCTGCCAAGCAACGCCGTCGTCGGCGATCTGGGTTGCGGCACCGGTGCGACAGCCGATTTCCTGAGCGATTTCGCAACACGAATCATCGCGATCGATGACTCGGCCGAGATGATGCGAGCGGCGCGCGAACGGTTGCGCAATCGCACCAACGTTGAGCTACACAAGTCGAGTCTCGAGTCCTTGCCACTCGATGACGGCGCGCTCGATGTCGCGTTCCTGAACCTCGTGCTTCACCACGTCAGCGATCCGGCCGCCGTCATCCACGAGGTGGGGCGCGTGTTGTCGCCCGCGGGGCGGCTCATCGTGGTCGACATGCAACAGCACGATCGCGAAGAATACCGACAACAGATGGGGCACGTTTGGCTCGGATTCTCGGAAAAGCAACTCACGACGTTGCTGCAAAACGCAGGTTTACGACCCGAACGCCACGTGGCGCTCGCCCCGGATCCCGAAGGAAGGGGTCCCGCTCTTTTCGTCGCAACCGCGACACGACACCCAACAATCATCCAACAACACTAAGAGGACACCATGGCACGACCCGCCTTCAAAGTAGCTGATCTTTCCCTTCACGAACTTGGCCGAAAAGAAATTCGTCTCGCCGAACAGGAGATGCCTGGCCTGATGGCATTGCGCTCGAAATACGGCGCAGACAAGCCCCTGAAGGGTGTGAAGATTGCGGGTTCACTGCACATGACGGTTCAAACCGCCGTCCTCATCGAAACACTCTCTGATCTCGGTGCAGACGTTCGATGGGCCTCGTGCAACATCTTCAGCACGCAGGATTCTGCTGCTGCCGCTATCGCCGTGGGCCGCGGTGGTTCACCCGACAAGATCAAGGGCATTCCTGTCTTCGCATGGAAAGGCGAGAACCTGGAAGAGTACTGGTGGTGTACGAATGAAATGATGACCTGGCCGGACGGCTCGGGTCCCGAGCAAATTGTGGACGACGGCGGCGATGCCACGATGTTGATCGTTAAGGGTCGCGAGTTCGAGGCCGCCGGCAAGGTGCCGGACTTTAACGACAAGACCGATTCCGAAGAGTGGGGAGAGGTATTGAAGCTACTCAAGGCGGAAATCGCTTCGACCCCCAAGAAGTGGACGGCCTTTGCCGAGACCTGCCGCGGCGTCAGCGAGGAAACCACGACCGGCGTTCATCGGCTTTACGAGATGCAAAAGGCAGGAACACTACCCTTCCCCGCCATCAACGTGAACGACTCGGTCACCAAGAGCAAGTTTGACAACCTCTACGGTTGCCGACACTCGCTGCTCGACGGTCTCAACCGTGCCACGGATGTCATGCTGGCCGGCAAGATCGCGGTTGTGTTGGGCTACGGTGACGTGGGCAAAGGTTGTGCGCAATCGCTTCGTGGCCAGGGCTGCCGCGTGCTCATCACCGAGATCGATCCCATCTGCGCCTTGCAAGCCGCGATGGAAGGCTATCAGGTTGTGCGTCTCGAAGACGTGATTGGTACAGCCGACGTCTTCATCACCACGACCGGCAACAAGGACATCATCAAGGCCGATGATATGGCCAAGATGAAAGACAAGGCCGTCGTTGGAAACATCGGTCACTTCGACAACGAGATCGATATGGCAGGACTCGCCAAGACCCCGGGCATCGAAAAGATCAACATCAAGCCGCAGTACGATGAATGGAAGTTCGCGGACGGCCACAGCGTGTTGGTGCTCGCTGAAGGACGTTTGCTCAACCTCGGATGTGCAACAGGACACCCAAGCTTCGTGATGAGTGCCTCGTTCACGAATCAGGTGCTCGCCCAGATCGAGCTTCTGCAAAACCGGAAGTCGTACAAAAACGAGGTCTACGTTTTGCCGAAGAAACTGGACGAGATGGTCGCTCGTCTTCACCTCGACAAGCTCGGAGTACGCTTGACCGAGCTCACAAAATCCCAGGCTGACTACATAGGCGTGCCCGTCGAAGGTCCGTACAAGCCCACACACTACCGCTACTAGTCGAAGTTTTGCTCGAACACGGTCATACTGGCGGGCCATGACCGTGTTCGGCAAACTGCTTTCAGAATTCATCGGCACTTTCGCCATTGTCCTCATCGGAGTGGGATCGGTGTGCAGCAATGCCGAGCCGGGTGTCGGCTTTGGTCTCGTTGGTATCGCCATAACGTTTGGCCTTGTCGTTGCGATGATGGTTGCAACACTCGGGCACATTTCGGGTGCGCACATCAATCCCGCCTTCACCGTGGTCGCGGTGGCGTTGCGACACACACACCCCGCGATGGGCGTGGCCTACATCCTTGCACAAGTTTTTGGCGCAACCACCGGCGCAATGTTGTTACAGGTATTCTTCTCACCGGAGATTCTTGAAAAGGTCGCGGGTGGTACCACGCGCCTCGGTCCCGGTGTGTCACCTATGCTGGGCTTCACGATTGAAGTCGTATTGACCTTCTTTTTGGTTCTTGTCGTCTTCGGTGCGGCGATTGATGAAAAGGGCAGCAAGGTGGGTCCCGTTGCCATTGGCGGCATTGTTGCTGCGCTGGTATTGATGGGCGCGCCTCTGACGGGCACGTCCATGAATCCGGCTCGCTCCATCGGTCCGGCAATCGTATTTAACCAGTGGCAAGATCACTGGGTGTATTGGGCCGGACCCATTGTGGGCGCGCTTCTCGCGGGATTTGCCTACGAATACCTGCTGAAGCGAAGGACAACCAACTGACTTCAAGGCGTTCGCTCATGACGCGGATCCACCAGCATCTATGCGTCGCTCTTTTCGCCTCGGCGTTGTTGGGGTGTGCTGCGGCTCCCCCACCGGGCAAACCGACAGGCCCAGCCGACGTCATCATCGCCGATTTTGAACAGGGCAGTTTCGTCGGATTTTCAGCGCAAGGATTGGCGTTCGGTTCGGGACCACAATTTTCCACCGAAACAGGCGCAACGCCCATTGGGGGATTCGCAGGACAAGGCTTCGCATCAAGCCACACACCGGGGTTGCCATCGGCGACCGGAGCACTGCACTCGGAGATCTTCCATATCGAGCGGCCCTACATCAATTTCCTTGGTGGCGGATTGTACGACCCATCGACGATCGCGATTCGCCTTTTGGTCGACAATAAAGTGGTTCGAGAATCGAGTGGCAATGCGGGCGATGGATTTCGAGTTGCGGCGCTCACCTGGTTTTTCTGGGATGTTCGCGAGTTTCTTCATCGACCGGCCCGAATTGAAATCGTGGACGCCAACCTGGCGCCCGATGGTTACGTGCTCGTCGATCATGTCGTGATGAGCGCACGGCCTCCGACCCGACGAGACCAGAGTCGCATCTTGATTGCCCGGGCCGAAGAAGCCAAGACGGGACTTTCCAAACAGGTTGGCAATCAAGAACAACGACCGATATTTCACCTCATGCCCGCTGCCGGATGGATGGGCAACCCGGCGGCAGCCGTTCACCACAACGGCGTCTCGCACCTGTTTTTTCAGCACAATCCATACGCGGCGATATTGGGAGACACCTACTGGGGACACGTGCGTACCGCCGATGGTGTGCACTGGGAACGGGCCCCCGATGCACTGGCACCCGCATACGATGACGGGGAATCGCAGTGTCTGACCGGTTCGGCCGTCGCGCAGGCGGACGGAAAGATCCGCCTCTTCTACTCAAGCGTGGGTCCGCGTCCGATACAAGTCTGGACGGCACTCGCCGTCGATACCGACGCGAATATCTACGATAAATCACGTGAAAACCCTGCTTTTTCCGCGGGCACGCGGGGCGCCTCGCCCCTGTCCGATGAACGCGATCCTTTCGTATTCCGAATCGAGGACCGATGGTATCTCGTTGTTGGCGGCAAGAGCCGGGAAAACAAGGGAGCGGTGGCTCTGTATCGATCGACTGATCTGAAAACCTGGCAATTTGTGGGAATACCGTTTGAGACAACGGAAGGTCCCCTGCAAGCCCCCATGTTCTTGCCCCTTGATGGGCGATGGGTCTTGTTCCATTCCGATCGTCTTCGCGCCCGATACGCAACGGGCGCTCTCGATCTCGAAACGGGAACGTTTCAAGTGCAGCACAGCGGGATACTGGACCACGGCATGGCATCATCAGGAAAAGCGGCCGTCTTCCAGGCGCCAAGGCTGCTCACGGTACCGGCAGGCGAGGTGTTCCTGATCGGGCAACTCGACGTTGCGCCCCCCGATCGTGCGTGGCGAGGTGCACTATCTGCGGCACGATCGCTGTCACTTCACAGCGATGGAACCTTGCTGCAACGGCCTGCCGAGACACTCGCAAGATTGCGCTTGGAAGGTCTTCGCATCGCAGAACAGCGTCTGAAAGAATCCGCAATGCGTCTCGACAGCGTGTCGGCAGATGCATTCGACCTTTCGCTAACCTTGACCCTTGGCGACGCACGGCGCGCCGGTCTGAAAGTGCGCCGCTCACGCGATGGCGGGCGAGCCGTGATCGTCGGATTTGATGGTCAGAAATTGCTGGTGGACGAACAGGTCGTCGCATTGCCACAGGCCTCTCCCACGGTTTCCCTGCGCATTCTGGTCGATCGGGGAGTGATGGAGATTTTCGTAAACGAAGGCGATCTCGTCATCAGTCGTACGCTGCGGGCAAAACCAGACGAAACCGGATTCGAGTTGTTTTCTGCGGGCGGTGAAGCCGTTTTCTCGAATCTGCAAATCCATCCCATGGGATCCATCTGGCGATAACCGACGCATGCATCTCGACGGGCCGTCCGCGAGCGTGAATAATCCTCGCCATGCGCATCGTTCTTCTCGATAGCTTTACGGCGGACCAGGGCCAGGGCGTCACGGCCTGGCCGGGACTTGCCTCCCTGGGCTCGGCCACCCTGCACGAACGCACTGTGGGGTTGTCACTGACTGATCTTTGTCGGGACGCAGATGCCATCATCACCAACAAGGTCTCGGTGACGGCCGAGTTGATGAAAACGTTACAACCAAAATTGCGCTATGTCGGTGTCAGCGCCACCGGCATCAACATCGTGGACGTGGCAGCAGCGCGAGCGCTCGGGATCGCCGTGACGAATGTGCCAGCCTATTCAACCGATTCTGTCGCGCAACTCTCGATAGCGTTGATGCTGCAACTGTCGCTCGATGTGTCGGGCCATGATGCTGCAGTAAAACGAGGGCAATGGACCGAGTGCCCGGATTTCTGTTTCTTCCTTCACACTCTGCCAGAGCTGACGGGCAAGACGATGCTTATCGTCGGTATGGGCACCATCGGTGGCGCCGTCGCACGCATCGCGAGCGCCTTCGGGATGAACGTCCTCGCGGGCGCAGTTCCGGGTCGACCCTCACAGCCCGACCGCGTCCCACTTGCAGAAGCCTTGCCTCAGGCCGATGTTGTGAGCTTGCACTGCCCATTGACGCCGCAAACCGAGGGGCTTGTCGACGCCGACTTTTTGGCCAGCATGAAGCCAACAGCGATACTTATCAACACTGCGCGCGGCGGCCTCGTCAACGAAACGGCGCTTGCCGAAGCGCTGAGCCAGGGGCGCATCGGGGGGGCGGGTCTTGATGTTTTGAGCAAGGAACCCCCAACCGCCGACAATCCCCTGTTGCGAGTAAGTGGCTCCGGAAAATCACGCCTCGTCCTCACGCCTCACATCGGTTGGGGCTCGGAACCGGCCCGCACCCGTTTACGCCACGAGACAGTGCAAAACCTTGCGGCCTTCGTGCGCGGCGAGCGTCGCAACCGGGTCGACTGATGGATCCCCTTGCCCATACTTTGGCGGGCGCGACGCTGGGTGAAACGGGACTTAAACGTACGACGGCGCTCGGTGGACTGACGTTGATGATCGGGGCCAACCTTCCCGATATCGACGGCGTTGCGATGTTGTGGGGACGTGATGCGGGACTCACGTACCGTCGAGGCTGGACCCACGGCGTGTTGGCAATGGTGATCTTGCCGCTTGCGCTAGCCGGCGTGATGCATTTCATCGGAAAGCGCCGCGCCCTTCACGTAGGAACAGCACCGCCTCACTTCAAGTTTTTGCTGTTGTTATCGGTACTCTCGGTCTGGAGCCACCCCTTCCTCGATTGGCTGAACCAGTATGGGGTTCGATTGCTCATGCCATTTTCGGACGATTGGTTCTATGGAGACGCACTCTTCATTGTCGATCCGTGGCTGTGGTTGATGGGCGGATGTTCGGTGGCTCTCGCCCATTCCGGCAATCGAAAGACCGGGATTGCCTGGCTGATTTTACTCGCAGTTGCAGTAGCAATCGTTACACAAAGCAAGCAGGCGCCCGCCGAGTCGAAGATGATCTGGTGTATTGGTGCTGGCTTGATGGTGTTCTTGCGGTTCCGCAGTGTGCGGCCCAACCCGCGGCACACAGCCATCGTGGCTACAGCGACCATCGTGACGTACATCGGCACGATGATTCTGGGCACCCGTCTCGCCGAGACGCAAGCGCGCCGCTACCTTGAACGGCAGGGGATTATTGCCGAGGCGATAGCAGCCATGCCTTTGCCCGCACAACCGTTCAGCCGTGACGTGGTTATTCGCGTCGGAACACAGTACCGCTTCTTCACGCTTCGATGGGCGTTCGAGCCACGCATCAAGGTGGCACACCCGCCGATCTCGATTGGCGAAAAAAGCGCCGTCGTCCGGGCTGCCCTCGCCGACCCGGCGATCGCGGGCGCAGCCCACTGGTTGCGCTTTCCCGCTTTTGAAGAAATGACAACCGACTTTGGATACCGTGTCACCATTCGCGACGTTCGATATTCGCGATCGGGAATTAGCTCAATTGGCGTGGTCACCGTGGATCTAAACCGGAAGCTGGAACCGATCGTGTATCCTCAATAACGTTCCCCGGGATGTGCGCAAATAGGCTCCATTGACCACGGGTTCCGACCCGTTTAACGCGTGACGATTTCTCAAAGTCAGAAGCGGAACCGCGCAGAATGTAGTAGTCGAAGTACGGACCGTATTGCAGCGAAAATGAGTCCAGATTGGTCCATCGAAATGCTTGCCGCACATGAGGCCGGACTGGAATTCCCTGAAAAAACGGTTGATCACTGTGACCTCCGCGCAATGCCATCGGCCATGAGGGAAAGTGTTGATAGGCGGGTAGACTCGCCACTTTGTCCGACGGATCCACTACGTTAATTTCCCTCGGCTCGCCCCGTGTCAGAACCAGAACGTCCTTTCCCGCCGGAATCGCATCACAGAACCTGAGGACTGCAATGTTTCGTCTGGAGAAATCTCGATACAACGACGCCGTATGAAGCAGCAGGACCAGATTTGCCAACCCCAGCGGAGACATCAGCAACGCTCGCCATCCACCCACGTTGACCACGGGAAGCACGACCAGTGCCACGACCAGCAAAGGCGCGAGGCGTGCGCTAAGCGACCAAATCAACACGGGACTAAAAAGCGAATACGGTAGAAAAAAGCAGCCGGCCGCGACGCAAACGAAAAAAATCAGCAGCATCCGCGTGGCGAGTCGGGTTTCGCGGGTTTGTCGATTTCGGTCTCGCCAGGCAAGACCCGACCAAACACACAGGGTGAGGCCGAGAATTAGCAGAACCCAGGTATCCATTGACCCTGGAACGATGTCGTTGGTCCAGTCGATGAACCGACCCCAACGTACCGGCCAGGCTTCCCAAATTCCGAGCTTCTTTGACGTTCGTGTGGCATCGAAAAAAACAGCCTGCTTTTCTTTCGAGAGTATTGAGGACCACAAGAGCAAGAGCGCACACGGAAAAAGTGCGACAGCCACCGCCAAAACTCGCTTTGCAGATGTGCCCGAGGCAAGAACCGCAATACCGCAGGAAAGTGCAACCACCGCCCAGGGTAAAATGTGAAAGAAATAGGTTGAAGTGATTGCCAAAAGAAAACCAAGGACGTCTTTCCGTAAACCCGATCTTGTGTAACGAATCAGATATGCGAAGGCCATGATTCCACACACCATTGCCAGCAGATAGGCGATGAACCCATAACCCCACGATCGCGAATAGGCCAGGGGAAAGGCCAGCAGGGCCATCCAGGGATTTCGACCGGCAGACCGGGCCAAAAAGGCGACTGAGAGCGGAAACGCAATCAGATGGATCGACAGAATCAGTTTGTGAGCGATTTCGATCGGCGCGACATACATCAACACATGTATGAAGCCATAATAGAAGAGATACGGAACCGGCTCGATGCTGAGGCTGTAGTGCCGGGCGATGCCGTAGGCCGGATCTGAAAAACTGTGCCAGGCACGCGCCAGCGCCAGATGGCTGGGCGTGTCAAATAACGGCAGCATGCGTTGTCCCCAAACGGGAAGAAGCAAGGCGAACGTCAAGACAAGCCAAAGGCCAGGTAAGAACCACTTTCGCAGCATGGAACGGGCCCAGTCTACGTCAGCCGCCGCGGATGCGAAGGCCGCGCACACAAAACATCGCAAAAACAACCCATGCAAAGGCGTTGTTGGAAGAATCGCCGGTGTACTGACAACTGCATCCGCCCGGTGAGGGGATCATCAATCCGACAGATCTGCCACGATCACTTGCGGGCCCGTCGCTGGCAGCGTCGACGACAACGGCATCTATCGCCATGGCAGCATCGGCATTTCGG
>JAYUPZ010000038.1:0-2406 GCA_043759805.1 Myxococcales bacterium
CTATACGCCGGTCCGTGCACCGGATACGGTAAGGGGAGGGTCAGGTAGGTATTTTCCCCGAGATCGACGACTGCGGGAACTTGAGTTAATTCGTCGGCGATGGTGAGGCGATGGTGCTCGTTTGGCCATTCAACGAGGACAGCGAGGGGTTAGGCCGCAGCGACGGTGGGGGGGCTAGAACTCACCGTGATAGGTGCGCACAGCAAGCGCCGACAGGCGCGTGAACTCCAAGAAGGCGTGCTCCAGTGTCACCACCGAGCCCGCGAGTTGTACACCCGGAAGTGATGCGGTGCGCACTTGAGCAACGACATCGACCTTCTTCTTCACGCGATCCAGCTTTGAAAGGTCCCCGCCCAGGTGTGCAACAGCATTCCGAATGTCTGCAAGTGCCTGCATAGATTTGCTATTGATGCCTCCGGGACCGAACGCAGGCTTCGGAGTCGCAGGGTATTGTGCTACAAAAGAGTCGAAATCCTGGTGACTCTGCGAAGGAGTATCCCAGCTGTATTTGCCACTCTCTGACTCAAGGTATGCCAGGCATCCGATGAGGTAGAACGCACAAGCGTGATGCACGAACGACGGATGTTCCGATGCGAACTTTCCGTCGAGAGTACCGTCCGGGCCGTTGCGGATGGCGTGATCAAGGACGCCGCTGATTCTTCGCAGGTGTATGAGGAACTTTGTTCGAAGGGGCATGACGGTGTGTTGTGCGGCCTAACGGTAAGCGGATAACCTGCGGGCGCAAGCGTCGTCAGGTTCAGCCGCAGGTTATGCGGCGCGCTCCTCCGATTGCGCTTTCTTCTTTAGTTCTTGATCGACGTATTTTTGGATGCGCGAATACCAAAGCCAAAAGCCGCCCAGCGACCACAACCATGCAACGAAACCCACGACGCCGAGGACTCTCGTAAGCGATGTGACTTCGGTGGCGTGCTGTTCGAGGTACCAAACACCATTTTCCGCCTTGTCTACTTCGGTCTTAACTCGTAGACGATCGTCTTTGTTCTGGTCGATACGCCCCTGAAGTTTCTCCAACTCGGAGCGGAGCATCTGCAATTGGTCGTTAAGCTCCGAAGGGTTGGCTTGTTTCCTGTGAACATCGTCGGAGACCGCTCGGGTTTTATCGATCAACTCACCACTAATTTTCTCGGTTCTCATTGTACGTTCAGCCATAAGGTTCGTCTCGAGTCGTAGAATTGCGAGCACCCCATGATTCTGATGTACCTGTTCCAAGAGACTTCGTTTTAGTGAAACGGCAAAATAGACGCACGAGATCGCTGAAACGAGACCACCGATCGCCATGAATTTGTAAAGATTGTCTGTTGGGATTTCAGGTTTCAACATCACATCGAGTCCGTCTGACGTTATGGCGTTAACCTGCAACGCGCAAGCGTTGGCGGGTGCAACGCCGGGTTAGCCAGACTCCTCCGGCTTTCGAGTCCGATACTCTGTCGTGCCGAGGTCTGCTGGAGCTTTAAACAACTGGAGCCCGCGCCCACGCAAATCATCCGCGTTGTCGAATGAAACACCGTCGAACTGGACGATGTCGTAGGAGCGAAGGCTAGCCGACGCGGGCTCTGTCGCGATAGCTGTAAGTTTCGACAGGCCGAGATGGCAGTACGCCACCGAGGCCATGTTGAACAGCACGCGCGAACGGACGCTGCGATCAAGATTGTTCGTAGCCATCACAAATAGTGCTTCGCGGCTTTTCTCCGACGGTGGCTGCATCACCACTGAGTAACCCCAACCAGCTGGGCCATCGGCCTGTATCATCTTTTCCAGCCACTTCTTCCCCACGACTCGACGCACGAGGCGAGGTAGTCGTGCGAACGCCAAGGCCACGCTCGAATAATTTCCGATCTCGCCCTTGTCAAGCGGTCTTGTCTCGGGCGGTGAGCTGTTTGGAACAGTGAAACCTATCGAAGTGTGAATCCACTCGATTGCCTGGTCGATGATGTAACTTGGTGCATTGTCTTTATTTCGTGCTTCGATCTCACGTGCATATCTCTTCTGGTATTCCGTCCAGAGCCCATCATCCAGAACCAAGAACATTTTTTCCTGGTTTAGTGCTTCTTTGAATTGCTGCGGTTGTAGCTTGTACACAGCCAACAGGTCGAGTTCGGAAGTTAACGGGCCAACCTGGTTTCGAGAGAAAAGCGTTTCACGAGCGGCCAGGTAGTCGAGGAAATCGGGTACCGTATCGACCTCGGTTGCCAGCACCTCCAATTCGTCGGAACGAAAAATGTGGACCGGGATTCCGTTGTGCGTTTGATACCCGTTGAACATACCGATCCGATCCCTGGCCGAAAGGCCCTTCTCGTCAGGAAGGTCGAGGACAACAACTCCGATCACCTTCTTGATCGACGTCGCGTTAAACGGAACCGCCACGCCTGACGCGTTTGTCAATGT
>JAYUPZ010000039.1:0-2406 GCA_043759805.1 Myxococcales bacterium
GCATTCCGGGCATGAAGAAAAGTCCGGAATGTCAGGTGGTGGCGATAGCCTCACGGACGCTGGAGAAGGCGCAGGCGGCGGCCGATGAGCTTGGGATCGAGCGCGCATACGGTAGCTACGAGGCGTTGATCGACGATCCGGAAATCGAGGCCATCTACATTCCATTACCCAACCACCTGCACGTGCAATGGTCGGAGCGGGCGGCGCGCGCTGGAAAACACGTGTTGTGTGAAAAGCCAATGGCCTTGACTGCCGCCGACGCCGAGCCGCTCGTGAAGGTGGCCCGCGACACGGGCAAGTTCATCGTCGAGGCCTTCATGATTCGCCACCATCCGCAGTGGCGGTTGGCGCGAGAACGCGTGCGAAGTGGTTCGATCGGAACGTTGAGTGCCATTCAATGCGCATTTTCGTATCACAATGTTGATCCCGCAAACATCCGCAACCAACGAGATATCGGCGGTGGGGCGCTGTACGACATCGGTTGCTACGCGATCAATCTTTCCCGCTACATCTTTGGCTCGGAACCGAATCGGGTTGTTGCCATTTGCGAAAGAGACCCTATCTCCGGGGTTGATCGACTGACAAGTGGTATTTTGGACTTTGGCACGGGGCAAGTAACCTTCACGGTGGCAACCCAGCAAGTCCCTTTTCAGCGCGTCCAAATTTTCGGAACAAAGGCACGGATCGAGATAGAAATCCCATTCAATGCGCCGAATAGCGTCAGTCGCGTGCTCGTCGACGATGGCCGCGACAAGGTGGGTGGCGGTGTCGTCGTTACCGAATGCCCTGCCGTGGATCAATACGCAGAGCAGGTCACAAACTTTGCAGCAGATGTGCGCGCAGGGATCGCTCCCGAAAACCACATCGACGACGCACTTGGAACTTTGCGGGTCATCGACGCGATGTTTCGATCGGCGACCAGCGGTCGTTTTGAGACCGTCGCTCGCTAGTTGAAATACGCGTGACGTGGGTTGGCGCCTGAGATGAGGTACGCCAAAAGATCCAGTAGTTCGTTCAAATTCAGCCCATTGATAAGCCCCGCGGGCATCTGCGACATTGGGGATCGCTCGACAGTCGCGACTTCGGCCATCGGAACGGCTTTCAATTCTTGCGGCTTAAACATGTTGGGCATGAGTGCGATTTGTTCGTCATCTTGCTGGATGATTCGACCTGTCAACACATCACCATTTTTTAGCGTGATGATCGAGCCTGCATATTGATCGGAGACAACACTGGCTGGGTTTACGATGGATTCCATCAACTCGGAAATAGAGAAGCGCGAACCGATGCCCGTAAGATCGGGTCCCACGTTGCCGCCTTCGAGGTTGAATCGATGACAGAGAATGCAAGTGGAGGCCGAGAACATCTTCTTGCCGTTCTCGAAGTTGCGTTTGCGCAAAAGTTCCGGCTTGTCGCCGAGCGGTTCCATCACGCCGCGAACCGACCATTCTCGTCCAGGTCCCTCGGCGCTTGGCAGTTCCATGCCCTGTAGATCGGGGAGGGCTTCATCCGAGATCAATCCGGCGAGCTTTTTTTTCTCGGTCTCCGGGATGCTCGCCACGCTTTCCTCGCGGATCATCTTCCAACCGCCGTAATACAGATTGCCACCGCGTGAGCTGCTCATCGCTTCGTTGATGAGTTGGAAGTAGCGCTTTCGCAGGGGCGTCGTCCATCCGACGGATACGTTGCGCAACATCGACGCGAGCAGCATGCGTTGTCGATGCGGGCTTTGCAGTGCCATCGTCTTGACGACCTGACCGTAGAATTCGTTGCGTTGGGCTTGTTCCTGCAACGCCGAAACGTCTTCCTTCTCGGCGCTTTCCATAAGGGCAATGGTTTTTCCCACCACCGATGGGGCATTCAGATATGCGAGCACGCGAGACAGTTCAGCGTCGACCTGTTTGTCGCTGCTGGGAAAGTATTTGTCGACCTGTGCAACTACGGCACCCGACTGGTCGGCCGTTGGTTTCCCGAGGCGAATAAAAACGAGCGACAGCGCTCGCAAAAGTTCTAACCTCCCGGGCTGTGACAGCGCTCCGAAGTCGATGCTGGTCAACGCATTGACAGCGTCTTTCTGATCAGTCGGCTTGCCGTGGCGGGAAAGAGCCACGATGGCTGTAATACGGGACCAGGGAAGTTTTTCGGCGGTGGCTTTTTTGCGCCAGGTTTGCACCGGTTGATGCTCGACAACGAGGCGGGCGGCAGAGCGCAGAAATCTGTCGGGATGCCCCAGGTATTTCCACGCCAGGGTCAGGCCCCTGGGATCGATGTGACCGTGATACGTTTCAAGTTGATGGCGCAACTCGCGCAAGCGGGTGGCCTCGGCGTCGTTTTGATTTAATTTGTTCGCGGTCCCTTCGTTGGCCTTGCCGGTATAGGTGACGCGATACAGGCCCGACTGTACCT
>JAYUPZ010000040.1:0-5155 GCA_043759805.1 Myxococcales bacterium
GAGCGATGAGTGGAAGGCTCTCGTTGCCGCAAGCAAGTTCAACGACATGCCAAACTACGGTATGCGAAAGTCCGGCCACATCGTCTTGCAAGATCACAGCGACATGGTTTGGTTTCGCAACATCCGAATTAAAGAACTTTAGCAACGAACGTTAGACCAAACGGCTAAGAGGAGCTTTCGTGGATTTGCACCTGTCCCCCGAACAGAAGTTGGTACTTGAAACCACACGTGAATTTGCGAATGCGAAGATCGCCCCGCGTGCGGCCGAAATCGATCGATCGCATGCGTTTCCGCGCGATCTGATTGCCGAGCTTGGCAAAATGGGTCTCATGGGGATAGCGATTCCGCAGGCGCATGGTGGCGCCGGCATGGATACCGTGACCTACGCGTTGGCGCTGGAGGAGATCTCGCGTGCGTGTGCGTCGACCGGAGTGATTGTCTCGGTCAACAATTCACTTGTCTGTGATCCATTGCTGAATTTTGGCAGCGATGAACAGAAAAAAACCTGGCTGCAACCGCTTGCGAGCGGCACCAAGCTGGGTTGCTTTGCCCTGTCTGAACCGGATGCGGGCTCGGATGCCTCGGCACAGAAGACCACTGCGCGTCGCGATGGCGAACAGTGGGTATTGAGCGGCACCAAGAACTTCATTACCAATGCGCCGGTTGCCGATGTGGCTATCGTGATGGCAATGACCGATCTGCTGAAGGGTCACCGCGGCATCAGTGCGTTTGTGGTTCCGCTTCCAACCGAGGGTGTGCGCGTCGGCCCGCCGGATCAAAAACTAGGCATTCGTGGTGCGCTTTCGGCTCAGATCTTTTTTGACGACTGCCGACTGCCGGCCTCGGCCCTGCTCGGGAACGAGGGTGAAGGCTGGGAAGTTGCAATGAAGACGCTCGATGGCGGTCGTATCGGAATTGCTGCACAGGCTGTGGGCATTGGACGTGCTGCGTTTGAGGCGGCAATGCGCTACGCGCTTGAACGCAAAAGTTTTGGCAAGGTCATCGCAGAGCATCAGGCCATTCAGTTCAAGCTCGCCGACATGTCGACCGAGCTCGATGCCGCGCGCCTGTTGCTCTGGCGTGCTGCGGCTGCAAAGGATGCCGGGGTGGGTCGGTACACCAAGGAAGCGGCCATGGCTAAGCTCTTTGCATCCGAGGCCTGCAATCGCATCGCCCGAGAGGCTGTGCAGATCTTCGGTGGATATGGCTATCTTTCGGATTTTCCGGTCGAGCGCCATTTTCGGGATGCGAAGATCACGGAAATCTACGAAGGAACGAGCGAAATCCAGCGCCTGGTCATTGCCGATGCTGTCGTTGGGGGCTGATCTGGCTTACGGTCTTGTTTGAAATCGCAAATGGCGTTAAAGGTTGAGGTTCGGAGGCCAAGACTTATGGTTGGTTCAATGTCCAAGTTTTCGTTTGCAGCGTTTTTGACCCTGACGACGTTCGGCTGCAAGAGCAGTGGGACGGAACCGGAAGCCGAGGCAGAGCCGCGCTACCAGATTGTGCATCCTGCAGACACAACGGCTGCTCAATCCGGCCTTCCTGCCGACAAACTGAGTGACATCCAATTAATCTTGAAGCAGCGCGAGCCGTCGTCGGCGAAGTGCTACACGGACGTGTTGAACGAAAAACAAGATCGTAAGTTTCAGGGCCAGGTGACAGTGGTCATCCACTTCGAGAAAACCGGCGTCGCCTCGGATGTCAAAGTTATCACGACGACTCTGAATGACGCTGAAGTTGAGTCCTGCCTCGTTGAGAAGATCAAGGGCTTTGAGTTCCCGGTTCTCGAAACACCCGGTGACATGCAGTATTCCTACGTTTTCCGACCCGCGTATTGAACGCTCCGAGGGTAGGTGTGGCGGACTGCCACAAACGCGAGGCGCTTTCAGTTTGCGTTGGTGAATCGGTGCTGGCTAGACTGCCTCTTCCGATGCAGTTCCGGAACGTTGCGTTGTTCGGGTTCGTGACCATCCAAGGTTTGGCTGGTTGTGGCTCGACTTCGACCGCGGAAAAGGACGATGAATCCTCGGCGGAGCGTCTCGGTTCACGACCGATGAATACGTCCTACGTACCGGGATCGCGACGCTTTGCGGAGGATCCCGAGTCGCAATCGAACGCGGGCGAGATGCAGGTGGCGATGGAGATGGGCACCGTGGATCAGGGCGACGTCGAGCAAGCGATCGAGCGCAGCTGGCGCACACTGACCCGTTGCTACAGCCGTGCAGGCCAGGGACAACGTTACGTCGATGGTCAGGTCGTGTTGCGCTTTGCACTTGGAGGCGACGGCACGGTGCAAGACGTACTCATTATTGAAAATGGCCTGGGAAACTATGCGGTCGAGCGCTGTCTGGTGGTGGAGGCGCGCAGCATCAAATTTCCAAAGCCCGAAGGTGGCGCGACGACGTTCGACTATCCAATTCAGTTTCGGTCGACGCGCGAGATGACGGTCGTCGACTATCCGGATGAGGCGATTGCTTCCGATCTTTCCGAGGCCATGTCGGACATGGATCCTTGCCCGACACTTGGCGATAAACCCGTGCAGGCGGTGGCCTACATCGAGCCGAATGGCTCCGTGGGCTCGATCGGTCTTGCCTCCGAGGGCACGATCGATCCGGATGCGGGTATCTGCGCCGTCAAGCAGATTCACGACTGGCGATTGCCGGGCGAGCCCGGTCATGTGTTGCGTACGACGTTTGCCCTGCGCATTCCGCGGGAAAAACGCGTGGCAGCTCCGGAAGCACCGCGCCCATCTGCCGCCCGCAACCGTCGACGACGATAACGTTTTCGTCAGGGTTTCAAGGTTTCCGCTTGCGGCGTCGCAACTGCAACGTCACGAGCAAAAAGAGCAGCAGACTGCCGGCCGTGTCGGCTCGATTTCCGCTCACCCCGCAGTTGCAGCCGCCGCCTCCTACGCGTAGGTCGGACAAGAGGGAGGTTCCAGGTGTTCCGCCCATCGCGGTTGTGCCTTCGGTACCTCCTGTCCCGCCCGTGGCCCCTGTCCCGCCCGTGGCCCCCGTCCCTCCCGTGGCATCGGCATCACGACCGGGGCTCGCGATGTCGCCCGCATCGACACCGGCGTCGCGCTCGATACCGGCGTCGCGCTCGCCGTCGACGATGCCGCCATCCACTTCCGTCACACAAACCATGTCGCGACATTGGCCGATGCGGCACACGCTGGTGGCGTTGCAGGCTTCACCGACGGGCGCACCACAGCGTAAGTCGTCAAAGCAGACACCGGTTCGGCAGGCGGTGTCAGAGGTGCACGGATCGTTGTTCGGCAGGCCACAGGTTCCACCGGGACCACACACGTCGACCCTGCAGATGGCAACGCTGGTACAGGGCTCGTTGACGGGTCGGCCGCAGCGTCCGTCGGTGAAACAGTCCTCGCTGCGGCAAATGGCGTCCGCCTGGCAAAGTTCGCCGTTGGGTAAACCGCAGCGTTTGTCATTCGCATCACAAACCCCGCTGAGGCAGGCGCGCATGCCGAGGCTTGCGTTGCAGATGGCCCCGGGAACTGGATCGCCGTTCGGAAGCTTCGGCTGACAGGTGCCCGTATTGCACCACTGCACGGTGGTGCAGTCGCTGTCTTGCTGACAGCTGGTACCGCAACTGCCCGTTTGTACGTTGCAGAACGGACCCGCGTGGGTTCCGACCGTGCAATCGGCGTTCTGGGTACACTTGCCGCATCCGCCGGTCGTCGCGCAGTAGGGTGCGACACCGCTTGGGCAGGCTGCAGACGTTTGCGATCCCGTGTCGCCGTTGCAGGCCTGGCACATTGCCGAGCCCGTATCGCAAATGGGCGTTGGATTCACACAGCTTGCGGTGTTGGTTGTGGTGCAGGCGACGCACAGGTTGCTGGTGCCGCTGCAGACCGGTGTATTGCCACTGCAGTTGGCGTCGGTATCGCAATCGAGACACGTGCCAACGTTGGGCCCTGCAGCGACGCAGAGTCCTGCGCGACAAGCCGAGGTGGAAGAACAAACCGAGCTACCCTTCAGAAGTCCGCAGAGGTTGTCCTTGGGGTCGCAGACGCCAGTGAGACAGGCGCGACCACCGAGTACCGCGTTGCACGTTCCGCCCGGCAGCGCGTCGCCATTCGGGATGAGCAGCTGACAGGCGCCGCTGTTGCACCAGTTTCCGACGCCGCATTGCGGATCCGTCGTACAAGTCGTGCTACACATACCGGCGCCGAGACTGCAAAAGGGAGTGCCCATCGGGCAGCTGAGTGACGCGATCGACGCAAAGTCTCCGTTGCAACCAGTGCAGGTTCCCGTTGCGGAACAGATGGGAGCGCTCGCACCGCAGCCGGTGTTGCTGAGGCAACTCACGCATTGGCCAGAAAGCGCGCCACTTGAAACGCAAAGCGGTGTGACCATTGCGGGACAGACGCGGCTGGCGGCGGTACCGAAGTTGCCGTTGCATGCCTCGCAGGTGTTTCGCGTCGCGGTCACATCGCAAGCCGGCGTACTGCCGAGACAGACGCTGACGTTGGCGGCAGTGCAAGCGCCACACAACCGTTTTGAGGTGTCGCAGATCGTGCCGTTGCCACTGCCACTGCAATGGCTGTCGCCGAGGCACTCGACGCAGGCGCCAATCTGCGCGCCGACTTGTACGCAAGCTGGCAAGCCCGCCGTAGGGCAGGCTCGGGTTGCGTTGCTGCCCTCGTCACCGTTACAGGCAGCGCAAACGTTATTCGCCGGGGTTGTGTTGCAAACGGGTGATGTACCCGGGCAAGCGCTGCGATTGGCCGACGTGCACGTCCCGCAGGTTCCCTTTGCAGTGTCGCAGATAGGTCCGTTGGAATTGCCCACGCAGTTGGCGTCGCTGCCGCATTCTGTACACTGACCGGCGAGTGCTCCCGAGCCAATGCAAATGGGCGAACCCGTTGAGGGACATGCAAGTGCACCGCCGCCAAAGTTGGCAGCACATCCGGTGCAGGCATTGGTGGTGAGGCTACAAAGAGGGGTGCTGCCACTGCATTCCGGAAACGCTATGCAACCGCCGCACAGACCCGCCGCGATATTGGCGCCACTGCAGCTGGTGCCCGTGAAGCCAATGCCAGTTGCCGTGACAAGGCCAACCGAGTTCACGTCGTTGACCAGGATGGGCGAGGCACTCCAGTTGCTGGTAATGGGGTTCATGCCGGTTCCGG
>JAYUPZ010000041.1:0-5154 GCA_043759805.1 Myxococcales bacterium
CAGCGGCAGCAGGTGCAGCGGCAGCAGGTGCAGCGGCAGCTGCCGGGGCGGGCGTTTCGGCCAGGACCGGTGCGCTTGCCGACAGGGCAAAGAAGCAAACCGAAGCCTGAGCCAGACGGGTCATCTTGTTTTTGATCGTTGAAATGGTCATGCAGGTATTTCCCTTTTGGGTGTTGGTGTGACCGAAATCTCTATCATTACCGGTTTCGAGTCAACGCAGCGTTGACAGGCACGCCCTTCTGTCCGCCTTTTGGGGCCTGATTCGGCGCAGGCCTCACCAACCGGTGATAGACTCGACGCGCGTCGCGATGCCCACTTCCACGCCACCGGATCTCTCGTTTAGCCGCTACGTCGCCCGACGCAAACAAGCGGCCGCCGCACGCATCCGCGAGGGTGCCGTATACGCACATGCCGCCGATTTGCGCGTGCGTTCGACCTTGCGTCACCTACGGCCCGTCACGATGGCCACCGAAGCCGCGATCCGCAATTTCAGCGAATCGGGTATGGCCACCCTCATTGAAGGCGCGACAACCCTCGCTCCCGATCGTTTTGGGACCGTCCACAGTGCGCTTCTACGCGCGGCCGCGGCACTCGGCATCGATTCGCCCGAAGCCCTGGTTTGCCCGAGCCCGTTGGTGTCGGACGTGCTCGCTCTCGGGCCAACCCAGGCACCTATCGTCGCCATACCCGCGGCCTTTCTCGATCGCCTTCCACCCGGCGAATTGCTGGCTGCACTCGGTTTTGCCTGCGGTCAAATCCACAACGAACACACACCGCTTTTGACGACGCTCCATTTTCTGAACCATACCGCCAACACGGCTCTGCGTTGGATGGCGAAGCCGGCACTGGTCGCCCTTTCTGCCTGGGCCGACAGGGCTGCAATCACAGCCGATCGTGCGAGCTTGTTGGTCGTGCGAGATTTGGCAGCCGCGAAGCGATCGTTGTGCCACAGGCATGCTGGTTTGTCCCGTTTGTCGGGCGAGTTCGATGCCGACAAGTTTATGGATGGCATCGCGACGGATCTCGCGCCCGGCAATCGCGATGATGTCATACGTTTGCGCCGACGGCTGGCTGCGCTGGAGGTGTTCGCCCGAACATCGTTCTATCGAAGCGGACTGTTCGATGGGGGGAGCACCGACGGCACGCCCGCCATCACGCTTATTCAGTGTGAGATCGAGACGTCTTTGCTTTTTTCGGAGTCCGTTTGATGACTTCGGAACTGCTTGACCGCAAAGAACGCACGGTGGCTGCGCTCGACGCCCTCTGCGCCATTGGGGAGTCGATTGGTCTGGTGTCGATGGCGCGCGACATTCGGGACATTCGCCTGCCGAAGTTCAAAGAAGAACGCCTGTCGATGGTTGTGCTCGGGGAGTTTAACCACGGCAAGTCGACCTTTCTGAATGCAATCCTTGGGCAGTCTCTTTTGCCCGTTGGTGCAACGCCTACCACCGGCGCAATCTGCCAGTTGCAATACGGCGACGAATTTTCTGCCGAGGCTATTTTCGGAAGCGGCATTCGGCAACCCATTTCCCTGTCAGGCCTTGATGGATGGTTGCGCGGCCATGCGCCGATTCCCGCGGGCGAAGTGCTCGATCGGGTGGTGGTGCACACACCCTCTGCGTTCTTGAAAGATCGCCTCACCGTGGTGGACACGCCCGGCGTGAACGACCTTTCGCTGCAACGTGCTGACATCACCGATGGATACGTCCCGCGTGCGGATGCCATTGTGTTTCTACTGGATGCGACACAGGTGCTGACCGCTTCGGAGCGCGCCTTCCTTTCGCAACACGGATTGCGGGTGTACCGCCATCGGCTGGTATTCGTCATCGCGAAAAGTGATCTGCTGGACGAAAACGAACACCGCGAGGTGGAAACCTTTGCCCGCCAAGAACTTGGCGCCTTGATTCCAGAGCCAACCTTGTTTTTCGTGTCTGCAAAACGTGCGCTGGCAGGCGATCGTGCAGGCTCGGGTCTCGATGCGCTGACGGCACACTTACGCCACCTCCTCACCGCCCAACGACAGCAGTTGTTGTTGGACAATGCTCTCGAAGATGCCGAACGCATCTCGCGTTTCTTGCGGCAGGGGCTTTCCATGCGCAAGGCATCCCTTGGGTTGTCGCGCGAGGCGCTGCTCGCCCGTCGGAAGAAAGCCGAAGGCGAACTCGACGAAGGCCGACGCGCCCTCGATCGCGCAGCCAACACTTTGCGCGACGAAACCGGTGTCTTGAAAGCGCGCGTGCGGGAAAACGTGAGCCGCGTCGTCCAGCAACTTTGCACACAGTTGCCAGGCGATCTTCAACGCGCCGACGCCATCGACATCGAACACTATCTGGGTCCCTTCCTCGAGGACACCTTCCGGACCTTCATTGAATATGAAACCGAACAGCTCGGACAGGGGCTGCAATCGACCGCTGAAAATGTCATTGCTGCCGCAAGCGAAAAACTCGACGAGACCGCGCGGGCGGTCGTCGAGGCGATGGGTCACGCGCGCGACGCCCTGCCGATCGAAGCGCCCAGCCTCGGTGCCGAGGCCTCGGTTTTTGCGCTCGGGGCCCTGGGTACCACCGCGTTGTTGTTTGTCAGCACGTTGATGGGTGGCGTCGTGGCACTGGCCACGCCGGCGGTCGCCGCAATCGCACGCGCACGAGCCGCGGAAAAAGCCCGCGGTGAGGCGATTGAAAAAGTCCCGGGTTGGATTCGATCCCTCGGCGCCGAAATCGAACCGCGCTTGCTCTCGGTCATTGATGACTTTACCAACCGCATGTCGGCATTTATCGATGAGGCCGGCGCCGCCCTTGCCCGCGGCATCGCAGAAGTGCTCGATCGCACAATCGCCGATCTGGGCACGGGCAAGTCAACCGAAGGCATCAACGCGCAAATGCTCGAGTTGCAAACCCGTCTTCGTCAGGTCGAGGAATCGTTGATCGAAATCCGACAGTCGCGCGAAGCGATTTCTGGATAAACGTTGGCTTGACCGCGCCACCCGAGAAGGCGAACCTCTCGCGATGGCTCGCTGTCGGATCACCACGGTTGTTTGTTTTGGCCTGACCCTCGCCCTGCATTCGGGGTGTCGTGCGCCACAAAATAGCGGTGTCGCTCGCGATGCTGCGGAACCGGAACGTGGGCGGCATGTCTGGATGGAGGACAGCGGCGAGGGACGAGCACAGGTCGTGTTGTTTCGCCGCGACATCGTGGTGGAGGGTGAGCTGCAAAAAGCAACCCTCAATCTGTTCGCCGACTCTCGCTACTTGCTGTCCGTCAACGGCAATACGATTGGTGCCGGTCCGGCGCGATCCTATCCGGAACACCCCGAATACGACGTGGTGGATCTGCGACCCTTTCTCCACACCGGCAAAAACGTGATTGGCGTCAAGGTGCTGAACTTTGGCACCCCCAGTTATCAGCTGCGCCGCAACCCCGGCACCTTCATCGCATGGGGCGAGGTGCAGGGCGACAGTGCACCGCAAGATCTCCGGACCCCGGGCAATTGGAAGGCCATTCGCGATGAAGGCTACGACCGAACCGCGCCCAGGATGTCGTTTGCAACGAGTCCCATCGAAGAGTATGACGCGCGCGCGGGCATCGCCGACTGGCAATCGCCGGACGCATCGCTTTCAGGCTGGAGTACGCCGGTGGCATTGAAGAACCCGGCGACATGGGGACCACTGACCTTGCGTTCGATTCCGGATCTCACGCAAGATGTTGTTACTGCGAAACGCTTTGTTTCCGCCAATGCGTTGAAAGACGACGAGGAAATTCTTGCATTCCGAGTAAAGGTACCCGACCGGACCAGCAAGGAATTTTCCCACGGACATCTTGTCTTCGCGAAAACGGCCATCCATTCGCCAAAAGCCCAAACGATAACAGTGGGTCTGTGGTGGGGTGACCACTACTTGAACGGCGAAGGGCCTTTGAAGCACGAGGGGCTTGCGCCCGGACAGAGGGCGCGCCGTGTGGTACGAATGAACCTGCGCGAGGGATGGAATCGCTTTTTTGTTCAATACAAGGCGATCTGGGGCATCTGGGACTTCCGGATGGCGGTACCGCGCGAGGCCCAACTGAGGTTCTCGACCGACGGAAACTTCGATGGTGGACCCGTGTTTGAGACCGCTGGCCCCTTCGATGAAGAACGAGAGAAGGAAATTGCATTGCGGTCGGAACCCCTCGCGGACGCCGAAAAGTTATTTCGGTGGACATCCGTATTGCGAAATGAGGGCTCGCGCAATCCCGTCGTCAACATCGCCTGGTCGCAACAGGGAGAGCCCCTTTCGATCGATCGAGATCGTCTGTTCGACATCGACATTCCCGCCGGACCCGACGCAGCGCTCGTCTTTGATCTCGGTGGAAAACATCTGGGTCGCGTGTTCATCGAATACGAAGCCGGCGCCAACACCGCCGTCGACATTGGCTTTTCCGAAGATCTTGAAGACGGTCGACCTACCCTTTTGCGCAGGGCTGGCCTCTATCCGGGCACACGCCACATTTCAGCCGGAGGTGTGTCGCGATTCGAAACCATCACGCCCTACGGCGCGCGTTACTTGCAAGTCAACGTCACCGGCCACGGCAACGGTGCACGCATCCGACGCGTCGGCATGATTCGACAGGTTTACCCCTTCGAGAAAAAGGGATCGTTTGTGTCGTCGGATCCCATGCTCAACGCCATCTGGGAAATGGGCTGGCGAACCCTGCAGGTCTGTTCGGAGGATTCTTATATCGACACGCCCTTTCGCGAACGTGGTCTTTATGCGGGTGACGCCCTGCCCGAAGTTGCCATCACCCTCGCCACCTCGGGCGATCTGCGCCTCGCCGTGCGATCCTTGCGCCTGTTTCAAAAGATGTACGAAAGCATATTCAAGGCAGGGGTGCAGCCCCATCCCGACGAGGTCGGCTTGCTTGGCGACTTTCCCTTCATCACCCTCGACATTTGGAAATGGGTCATTGACCGAACGGGCGATCTGGAACTGGCTCGCGAAATGTACGACGAATATCGGTTTCTCGTCGACAGCGCGCTCAAACGCCGCGACCCCGATGGTCTCGTGACCATGCCCCACGTTTTTATCGAATGGAGCCCGATCGAAAAGAACAACGTCAAAAGCACTGCTTTTCATTCATTGCTTGCCCGCGATGCTTTATCGCTTGCCGACATTGCCGGTC
>JAYUPZ010000042.1:0-2399 GCA_043759805.1 Myxococcales bacterium
GCCCTGATACGAACCGGTTCCGAACGCACCCGTGTTGCAAATCGCGCCACAATAGGCCGCGTCGATCGTTTGCATTTTGTTCTTGTTTTTTCGTACCTCGTAAACGCTGTTGAGCCCAGTCGCCAACGTGTAGTCGGTACCCTTGTATGGACAGGTCGGCCGGGGACCCGTGAGCGGATCAAAACACGAGCCCATTTGCATCAAGCTGAGATAGGTTGTGACCGTCTTCGTGGCGGGCGCAGCAACCTGAACGTAGGGGAAGTATCCTTTTTGGTAAAACGTCATGAACCCCAAGTTGACGAGGTCGCGGTTGTCCTCGATCAAACTGGCGAGGGCACGTTTCGCAACCACCGCACGCGAGGTCGGCTCGCCACAGGTATCGCCTGCGGGGCAATCCGCGTCCACGTTGCACAGCGACTGCGCTCTCTGACACATCTTCAACGCCGATCGGGCCCGACTCCCGATTTGGCAATAGTCGCCAGGATTCGGAGACAAACACGAATTCGGCGTCTGTATATCGCAGATGTTGTTGGGGCTCACGATGCAGCCATTGCGGACTTCGGAACAGGTATTGCCTGCAGAGACCACACAATTACCAAATGCGGTGTATTCACAGACGTTGACGTTGCCCGTGCATTCATTGACCGGTATGTCACACGCATCGCGCACGGAGTCGTCGACGATGCCGCCGCGAAGGCAATCCTCATCCCTCTGGCAAGAGGTCCTCGCGAACCGACAAGTTCCGTTTCGGATCACCGGACAGTCAGCGCGTGAAAGGCAGGTCTCGCCCGTCGTACAGACGGTGGTGGTGGAGCAATTCGCATTTGTAGTACAACCGTTGCGCGGCGTGCTGCCGTAACGACACGACTTGGCACCTGCGCCGCAGTCGATGTCGTCGCTGCAAAACCGAACGTTGTTGTTGTTGTTGAATCCCTGACCGCGACATCGACCGGCTTTACACGCGCTGCCAGGGGGTGAACACGAGCCGCCCGTATCCGAACAGTTGCCGACAAGGGGGCATGGGGTACCGACGTTGCAGGGCTGCAGAGACGCGGTACAGGTCCCCTGGCCGGTGGCGGCACAGTCGGCGTTTGCCCGGCACGGTGCACTCCCCACCCTACAGGTCCCCTGCGAAGGACAGTCAACGTTTGAGGTACAGGCACCGAGACCCACGCGGCAAAACTTCTGCGTGAGACAGTCGGCATCCACCGTGCAGGTTTTTCCGCTTGAAGCGCAGACGCCATCGGTTTGTTTCCATCCGCGGCAATCCGTGCCGTTGTCGCAATCGACGCCAACCTCGCTTGAGTAGCTGAACAAACTGCCAGGGACGCCGTTCATCGAGCCAGAGGTGTCCAGCATGATGAGCATGTTGGGCTTTTGCATTTGTTTAATGATGAGGTTGATTGGGGAGACTTCGGCCCGCGCCACCCGAACGGGCAACAGTGTCATCAACGGCGCCACATACATGGCGAAGGCCGCGATGACCGAAACCAGGGCTGTCCCGGATCGCCGAGCGCGCCCGGTTCGTGACCACTGGAATAGGGTCGGTCTGTACATGGGCACAATCGGTTGCAAGCGCCATTCCAGAGTTACGCCTCAATTAATACCCATACTTAGACTTACAACGCGTTGCATTGTGTCATTTTCCGGTACGCAACCCTTTGCGTAGTGCGCAAAACCGGGTGGCCGGCTGCTCGAGCGTCAAGTTTGAGACGGTAGACGCCGAATGTAAATGGTTTCAAGTCCTACCATCCCATCCGTGGGGAGCCATGCGCATGTCTTGCCAGAACCAATCACGACCCAAGGTTATCGCGCCCGTTACCTTTCTGCTTGGAGTCGTTTTCGGTATCGCCGGGATCTCCCGAACCGCCCAAGCCGACGGCGTGGGCAACGTCCTCATTCGTAAGTCGATTCCGCCGGCGACGATCGCACTCATCGATCCCGAAAGTGGGACGTCACAAGGAGGCGGTTCAACCGACGTCAAGATTGCAACCGGCGACATCATTTCATTCCGGATGCTTTATTTGCCAGTCCCTGAGGGACAGATTCGGGGACTCGCGGGTTATCTGACAGACTACATTCCCTCTAACACGCAGGTGGTTGGTCTGCGTTTGCTGGACGAAAACGGTCTTTCGATTCCCCCACGTTTTCCCGGTATTTCTGTCGATGGCTGTGCCCGGCCGTGTAACGGATTCAATTCAGTTCCTTCATCGACGGGCAATCGCAATTTGGCCGATGGCTCGATAGCGCAAGTTTACGCAGATACCGGCATATTTTTCACGACCGGTGTCTCGAGCTGGCAAACCCCCGCCAACGCCTTCATCACACTTGTCAATGGCACACCCTTTCCAGACGAGCCCTTGAATGTGCGTCCCATCAAGCGGCTCTATGGGCTTGAT
>JAYUPZ010000043.1:0-10813 GCA_043759805.1 Myxococcales bacterium
GCGAGCGAAGGCCTCGGTGAAGCCGCTCCGGTCAGCGTCATGGAAGCCATGGCTGCAGGCCTACCCGTTGTCTGTTCACGCATCGGCGGCACGCCAGACATGATTGCCGATGACGAAGATGGATTGCTCATTGCGCAGGGGGATGTCGACGCTTTAACGAAGAATTTGGAGCGACTCGCACAAGATCTGCCGTTTCGTACGCGCATCGGAAATGCTGCACGCAAACGGGCGCTTTCCTCGTTTGATTACCGCGCCATGGCTCGAAAGCTAAACGATGCGATTGGCGAATCCGCCGACAGGGCGCGGGACGGTGGCATCTCGGGTGCCTGACGTGAACCGGGAACAACGCAACCGGAGAAACACCTGGTTCTCATACTATCGCAGGGGATCACTTGTTCGGCACCCGGACCACAAAGCTGCTGAGCAGCAACCACGAAGGAAACAGTTTCTTCAAGATTAGTGGTCCCTCGAGTTTCAAGTCGCCTACGCGGATCGCTTGCGCCAGACTTCGTCTGCCCATCCAGATCTCCGTCATCGCGCGTACACCCGTTGTGACGACAATATCGGTGGCATATCCAGGATTTGTGTAACAAACGTCCGCCTGGCCATTTTGGAGTGATAACCAGATGTGGCGCTTGCCGGCCGGGGCGTCGGGGAACTCGAAACGGGCGACCGTGCGGCGACCGGCAGGGACCTTGCTGTGATCAATGCGGCGATGGACGTCCCATATCAGCAGTGTCACGTTCAGGTGTTCGTCGGCTATCGCGCCTTTGGCCCAACGTGTACCCCAATTGCCAATCGCGAAGATGATGGGCTCAAGTGCGCGCCCGGCGTCGGTCAAGATGTAAGCGTGGGCCGGCGAGGTCCCTGGCTCTTGACTGCGCTGAACGATGCCGGCATCCGCGAGTGCCACCAGCCGAGCCGCCAGCACGCTGCGAGGCATGAGTGGTACGCCCTTGAGAATGTCGCCGAAGCGCTTGGCGCTGGGTCTCGATCCCACGGCCGGGTGAGCCAGCTGCACAGAGCCGTGTTTGACATCATAAGGTGATGCCAGGAAACTTGATGGCGTGCTAGATCCGGGCGATGTCAACACCGACAAAGGCCGTGCGTCGTTTTCGCAAGATCGGAATTTTCGAAGGCATTTCGACCATTGCGCTGATGGGCATTGCCATGCCGCTCAAATACTTTGCGGATATGCCGGAGGCCGTTCGGATCACGGGCTCGATACATGGCCTGCTTTTTGTCGTGTACGTTATCGCGCTCGGTATGGCAGCAAGCGAACGTCTTTGGTCGCCGCTGAAAACCGCGTTGTATTTTGTTGCGGCCATCGTGCCGTTTGGTCCGTTTGTGGCCGACCATTGGTTGCGGCGCGAATGTGAGCAGGCGCGTGTTTGAACTTCTGAATTTCCGCAGTACGTTTGGTGTTTTTCGTGGCCTTGTTCGCTAGCGCGCCGACTGGAGAGCGGCTTTTTCGAGATTGAGCACCGCCTGTGCCATGTGCTCCGCTGAAAAAATTTCCGCTGCCGCGTCGCCGGGCCATTGCTTCCGATTGAAGACGAGAAGCAGCGTGATACGTGTCCCATCGGTGTATGGCATGAGCCTCCACGAGCCCCGAAAGTACACCGGCGCCTTGTTGCCGCCCTCCACTTCCCATAAAACCGCAGCTTCCGACGCATCCGAAGATGGCTTGTTGCGGAGCTGCAGCGCAACCGTGAGTGGGTGATCTGCTCCTTCGAACGTAAGCTGCACACGCTCCGATTCGCCGGTCGGCTCCAGCGGTTGGACCGTCTTCACGGAGGGAAGCGCACGCGCCCAGAACGTCGCGTTCTGTAACGCCAATGCAAGCGCATCGCGCGAGGCGCGCGTCACCACAGTCGCGGTTGGCGTGCTGTGCAATCCCCAGAAGCTTTTTCTTCCTGGAAAACGTCGACGGGCCCGACTTCGATCACCCGTTCGTGCGGGCGTCCGATGGGCACCCGCGGCCGTTCCACTCGCCACGAGCCCCCTTCGCGAATCAGTCGAAGTTCCCTTGTCACCGTCGGGAAATGAGGGAAAAATGATCGATCGCTTATCACCTTGATCTTGAACTTTGCAGAGACGATGGTCTCTTTGCCTTGCTGCCGTGCGATACGCGCTGTGCCGCTTTTCATCGTGCCTTCCGTCCATCCGCAATACTTTTCCTCCGGCAACTCGGTTTGCGGCAAGCCATTGCGCTCGCGCTCGAGGCGGTGCACCTCGGCGCGGATGTTGTTCTGCGTACCCGCGGTATAGATGCGAAAGACCTCGCTGCAGCGTCGCGCCTTGCCCGCCTCGAAGAACTTTACCGCCGCCTCCACCGGGCCGCCTGAAACCTCCGCTGTGTCACACTGGGTGAAGAGCACGAGGGCCACCACCATAAGACTCCACGCGCGTACCGGAGAGTCTTGAACCATTTGGCCGCTCTCTACGGTAACACGATAGTTGGCCCCTCAGATCCCCTGGAAGCATCGCTTCAATGCGCTCGCGTACTATCCCGCAAGTTCGGCGACCGGGCCGCCGGTGGGATCGGACCCGAACTTCGCGAGACCCGGGTCGAAGAGCTTGCCGACAGACAACAAGAAATCCGTATGTTTGCGGATGCCATTGAAGACCACGTAACGTCCGGTTTTCCACTTTCCACCGGCCTGACCGGCGGCGATGATCGGCATGGGGGAGCCCTGGTGTGCGTCGCCGTCTCCGAACTCGTTGGTCCAGAATGCCGCCACGTTCTTCATCATCGGATCGGAACCGTCCTTGACCTCGTTCAGTCGTTTTAAGAGGTAGGCGAACCCTTCCAGCAAAGTGCGCTGCGTGAACCGACTCATGTCTGCGTTGAAGTTGTGCGAGATGTCGTGCAGCGTCTTGGTCAACCCCATGAAGGATGGCGGCCACAAACCAGTCGTCACGCCGATTTGTATCAGGCCGACCCGTGTGAGATCGCACGCCATTGCGGCCAGCATCATGTCGATTTGCGCGTGTACGATCTCGGGCAAGAGGCGAGCAGCCTGGCGCGTGTTGAAAGTGCTGCTGCTGGCCGGAATCGTCGGAGACGCACAACCCGAGACAGGAAGGGGCGTTCCATCGTCCTTTCCAAGGGGCGGCAAGCGCTTCTCAATGCTGCGAATGCCGTCGAGATGGGCGTCCAGCCGACGCAGATCTTCGGTTCCCACGCGTCCCTTCATCCATTCAAGGTTCTTGCTGACGGCATCAAGAATGCTGCGGTCGTCGCCCGCTCGCAGATTCACCGCGCCCGATGGCGGAACCATCGTGTTGGCAGCGTCCCCGAAAAACCGCTTGAAGATCAAGAAGATGTCGGGCTCAGCGATGATCGGATCCGAGGCGCCTCGATAGGATACTGAACCCCCAATGTCATCACCGGCCGAGAAGGGTTCCGCGCCGCAGCCCATGATCATGGACTCGTGGCGGGTTGATTTTCCGGTGATTTTGGCGACGTGTTGGTCAATCGAGATGCTGGTCGCGCGGGTCGCATCCTGGCGCTCGAAAATCGTACCACCGGCGGGTCGGGTTGCAGGCGATCCAGTCAACAAGTTCGCCGATGCCATCGGATGAACGCCCGCCTCGTCACTCTGGTAGCGACCCTGGAAGTCCTTGAAGAAGATGATGTCTTTCTTGTAGGGCTCAAGCGAGTTACACGTGGAGCCCATCGTGAAGGTCGTGCCTCCGCCCGAGGGGTACCATTTGCTCGATTCTCCCCAACCGTTGTGACCCGTGATGACGATCAATCGCAACGGCCCGGCCTGCGCCTGTGCGTCAAGCAACGGGATAAACGGAGACAACACAGTGCCAGCACCGAAAGCCTTCAGAAATGCTCGGCGAGATGCGTAGTCAATGGCGCCCCGGCGGTTGTTTCGTGGGTTGCCGTTTTTGGTATTGGTGTTCATGGCGTTTCGCTCCCGGTGAAGCGGAATGAATCCGAGATGGCGATCGAGGTAAAAAGACCGGGCAAAGATTGCTGGCTGTCGGCGAATTGTTTGACGGTGGCTTCCTGCACGCACTTGTCACCGGCTTCTTCAAGCCGTCCAATCGCGAAGCGGAAGATCTGGGTGGAAACACAGGCAGAGACCAGCGAACTGTCCTTCAACATGTTCATAAATTCGATGGCGTTGTTGAAATCGCCGTCCACGTCGGTGTCGCTCAACGTGCCAGAAGCGTCGACTTTTTTGCCTTTTTCCGTCTCGTGGTACTGACCGACGCCATCGAAGTTCGAGAAGGCGAGTCCTGGTGGGTCGAAGAAGGCGTGGCAACCTGCGCAGGTTGGATTTGCCCGGTGGGCTTCCAACATTTCACGCACGGTCAGGTTGGCCCCATCGATCTCGAAGGGGGGCACGCCTTCTGGGGGCGGTGGTGGTGGATCCTGGCAAAGCAAACGATTGCGAACAAACAAACCACGCTTGATGGGCATCGAAACCTCCGAGTTTCCGAGGGCAGCCATGACGCCTGCCTGGGTCATCAGCCCACCCCGTTGCGCCGGATTGGTATCGAAAAACTCAAGCGTATCACTTTTGGCCGATACGCCGTAGATGGTTGCCGTGCTTTTGTTGGCAAAGGCAAATGGCCCTGTCATGAGCGTGGTCATGTCACCGCCGTTGCGGACAGCATGGGCAAAGAACTGGGCGAGGCCGTCGCGCATCGAGTCCCAAACTTTTTGGTTGAAGTTGGGGAAATCGGCTGGATTTTTGTCCGGTGCGATTGCGCCCACGTCAAACCACTGCACTGAAAAGGCCTTCAAGGATCGCTCGAAGCGATCGTCTTGCAGCATTCGCTCGGTCTGCTCTCGAATACCACTTGGGGATTCAAGCTTGCCGGCCTCGGCGGCTTCCATGAGTTCGTCATCCGGAACTGAGTTCCAGAGGAAGAACGAAAGCCGACCAGCCAGCTCCCACTTCGTCAGCTTGCGAACTCCGTCCTTCGCGGTTTCAACACCCACGATCGGTCGGTACATGAAGCTCGGATACTGCAACATCGTTTCCACGATGAGCCGAATGCCCTGCGCATGGTCCGTGGCCTTGGCTTTGTCGCGGTACATCTTCGCGAAAACCCCGCTCTCCTCGGTCTCGAGCGGGCGTCGCATGGCACGGCGGCCAACCCGGTCGATAAAATCAAGCGCGCATTTTTCCTTGTCGCCCGAGCAGGGCACCAGCTTGTCGATGCGTGCGACGGTTCCCTCGGCAATCTTGCGCGCCGCCGATTGAAACTTCTCCACCTCATTCGGTTGCAACGTGATGACCGAGTTGTTGGCGTATCCCGCCGTGATCTCGTCGCTTGGCAAAAGTTCAACACCAGACCTGCCGGTTTCGCCGAAGAGATCCGCCGCCGCATAGTCGAACTCAACCGAGGTCAACCGGCGCATCGGGGAGCGCACGAAGTTTGCGTCGGTCTTGCAATCGGTCTCGACCGGCACGTCGGGATTAACATCCCCGGGCAATTCACCCGGTTTGTTTTCGCCGTTCGTCGAGCCATCGGAACAAGCCGAGACGCTAACCAACAAGGCCAACGTGCTTCGGCGAAAGGAACCATGGTTTCTCAACATCTTCACCATCGTGTGTCCTGCCTGACTGGTGACGGTAATTGTTGGGTGTCTGGCTCACCGAGACAATGGTAACAAAGGGCCAGTTTCACGTAAAAACCGTATATTTACGGTCCTATCGCGCCCTGTTTCTATATCGGCGGGTGTGGGTCGTCACATGAATGCGGTGGTCAATTCATCTTCGGCGGTTGAGCGTGTTGCGTTCATTCCACCACGTGCGCCATCGCTCTACGGCTTGCTTTCGTTCGTGGGCGGGTAAGTCAAAGTGGTACCCGAGGCGCTGACGAGTGGCGTTCTCAAGCTCCTCGATGGCAATGAGGCGCAAGTCGGGTTTCCGTGAAGAAAGGCCGTCGAGCAGCCATTCAATGCGGTCCTGGGCCGAGGTCTTTTTCCACCAGCGTGTCCATGCAGCGGCACGGACACCCAGATCGTGGGCGGTCAGGACCAGCAGGGCGCGGTGCGCTGCTTTTTGCACGGACGGCACCCCTCGGCCGAGTGCATCCACGAAGGTATGAAAGGCCGTCGGATCGCGCAGACGCATCAGCGCCGCAACCGCAGCATCGGCAACCCGACCGTCTGCTGATGCAACCTCATCCTGGAGTCTTGCGGCGAGCTCCCGGACGGGCCCAAGGGTCACAAATCGTCTGAGCGCGCCAAGTATGGCGGTCTTCACATCACTCGACGTTTCCCCGCTGTAGAGGGCGCAAAGACGGGAGGATGCCTCGGCCGTTAGGTGTAGCTCGGAGGCGCATTCGATCCCGGTTGCACCCCAGAAACGCCACCGTGGCTCGGGCCGGGCAAGCAGTCCCGCAATGTGTTTCGGCGCATCGACCGCACTTGCCACGAGCGCGAGCCAGGTGCGCGTCGCCTTGCCGCCGAAGGGGTGCTCAGGAGATTGGGCCTCAATCAAAGGCAGTTCGGCGATTAAATCTACGACAGAAAACTGTCCGGTAATGGTTAGACGCAACGAAGCTTCGCGCGGACCTCCCGCCTGCTCGAGGTAGGCTTGCCGAAAAGTTGAAAGCGATGCGCGGGTGGGGGCTGGCGCTGGATCATCAACATCAACCTCGACCTCGACTGATTCCAGGGGATCGGGCTCTGTCGCCGGCGTTGGGCGCGGAGACGAAGGGGACGGTGTTGGGGAATGAGGCGTGGGAGGAGGGGGCGGCGGAGGAAGTTTGGGTGCAGATGGCGAAGGCGGCGCAAGTTTCGCCGGGGTTGGCCCGACTGGGCGATTGGGCATCGGGCCCACGTCGACCGGCGGCGAGGGGATTCGCGAGCGGGGTCGACGTCTGCGCAACGCCCATTGTCGCGCTTTTTCGGGCCCCATCAAACGGCCCAGCAACGAAAGAAAGCGGGGCGGGATCGGCTGATCATAATACGCGCCAAGCAATGCCTCGAATCGCACCTCGGGAACGATCAGAACCTCTGCCCGTCGATCCCCGATGGTTTGAGCGAGCGCTGCCACGTCGAAACCGTGGCGGACGAGGATCTGCAACTCCGGGCCTTGTTCCGCCACGACCGAGAAAATAAGGGCGCCCATGTGTTTCGCTTGGGCGAGCGAGACCAGCATTTCGGGCGAAACAACAGGCTCGTTCAGCAACGCGGGTGGTGCGGTGTCGAGGCTAGTCTCCTCCTTCAATACTTCGATTACAGTGGCCTCGTCGACAAGGCCCAGTTCCAGCAAGATCGTGTCGAAGGCGCCTCCGTAGATGGCCTTGCGCAGATGGGCCTGTCGTACGGGCTCATCGCCGAGTCCCGCCCGGTCGATCAGCCGCTCTTCAAAGCGGTTCGCCGCCATGTTCCTAGCGATCGAAAATAACGTAGGTGCCCGCGAGGTGGTCATGCAACGCACGCCGCTCGCGATCAAAAAGACACCACAACCAGCCGAGACCCACGGGCATCACCGAAAGGCAAATGGCCAGAAATCGCAGGAAGCCGCGGGCGGGTCCGGGGGTGGTACCCCGTGACGAAATAACACGAAGCCCGCAGACGCGCAGGCCGATCGTCTGGCCGAGCAGGCCGACCATGTAGAAATTGTAAAGCGCTGCCTGTCCAAAGAGCAGTCCCACCGCGCCCACGGCCATGGGGTTGCGGTCGAGCATGCCCGCGACCAGCAGATCGGGACCGAGCTCCCGTGCGGTGGGCAACTTCACGTCCAGGATAACCACACAGGCAAAAAGGACAGCAAGCACAATGACCGTCAACAACAGGGCGTCGATCGAGACCGCGAGTGCCCTACGGGAAAACGTGGCTGCACGAACCCGAAGCACGCGATCCTGGGTGGATGCGGTTGCGGGCAAAGTGGCGACGTTGGCGTTCATACTCACGGGTTGACACCCATTGTTGAAAAAACCAGCGAAGGTTTCAAGTTAATGAATGCGTTTTGTTGATTTTAGTGTTTCATTCCCCGTCGCGCGCTCCCAACGACCCGTGCTACGAGATCGTGGGAGCGAGGTGTCAACGGGCAGTGCGACTAGTGGACGCGCTTGATGCCGTGGCGCAGCTGTTCGCTCCGCTCAAGCGACAGCCGCTCGTTTTTCGCGGACCGGTTGACTGATGCCGCAGCGGGCGTGACCGGACAAACGATATTGGTCAGGTCCGCCTTGCGCCGGGCCAGGTCGTTGAAGGTGCGGGGTGTGCCGTCGACGGGATCAAACACCGTTGTTCCAGTGAGGAATCCCGAAAGTCCGGCTTCGCTACCCGGGAAACGGGGTGCGATGTGCAGGAATCCGGTGTTCGTTTCGGTACTCGAATGGCAACCATTGCAGGTATTCAGGGCGAACTTGTGGCGAGCCTGTGGATCGACATCCGGTGCGAACCAGGTCCCGAGATCGTTGACCACAGCACCACCGCTGAAAGGGGCTCCGTTGAAGCTCAACGGAACGCTGTGAGTCTCCGCGAAAATCGACGTTTGGTTGGCGTTTATGAAGCTGCCGAGAACGGTGCCGAAGTTGAAGCCAATGTCTGGTGTCAGTTCAATGGGGCTTGCTCTCAGCCGACCCGTGCCTGGGTCAAGCCGGAACTCACGCAGCTCCCATATGAAGGAAAGCGCGATCTCGTTGGTGCGCACGGAATTGATCGCACTGCCATTGGGTCGACCCGGTGCAACGCCGCGGCCCACGAAGCGTTCCGTCAACGCCGTCAAAGCGGCGTTGTACTCTTCGGACGGGAAGGACATCGCACCAAGCGCGTGCCAGTCGTTGGCCCATGCATTTACGTCGTTCAACGTGGTGGCAGGCAACTTGTATTCCAGGATCAGCGTGAACTGCATCGGGAAGAAGCCGTTCGGATCCAGAACTGCAAATACGAATCGACCTTCACCCGCATTGTTCTCGTCGAGGTTGCGCAAATCGAATCGGTTTACGATTGCCTGTAGCTGAAGCGGTGCGCGCGCAAGATCCAATTTCCCGTCGGCAGTGCGCGGCCAATTGTTGAGCACAAGTTCCTGCATGGCGGGGCGCTCTTGTACTACAAATCCGTTGATTTCCTGGGGCGTGAGCCAGGTTTGGAACATGGCTTCCACCATGTCTGGTGCATCCGCGGCTGTCGGTGCCATCTCCTCCATCAAGTGTTTGAAAGTCCACTTGCCCGTGCGCGAGTCGCCAGGTTCATTGAAAGTCGTTCGCAAGGGATCATCCACCACCGAGATATTCTTGATCATCAGCTCGCGGCTGGTTTTCACGTGGCAGCCCGATGGTTCGGCAACGACAAACGTCACCTCTGCGTTGGCCGAGAAGGATGACTCCCGGTCGTTGGATTGCGCCTGGAAGGAAAGCTGTCGGACTCCCGCTTCGGCTTCTTCCTGCGCGCTCACCGCAACGGGAATATGAACCGTAACACCGCTTGCGAACGTCTCAAAGACGAATCCTGGGTTGATGGTGATGTCGGGGAAGAAACTATTTGAAAACAACACGAAGGATGACGGAAGGCACGACGCGGAATTGTTGTTGGTGACTGCAAAGTCGAATGTGAAAGGCGTGCCGGCTGGAACGGGACCGCTGTTCGAAGGTGTCGCGACCAGGGTCGGTGCCGACCTCAAGCAGGTCAACCCCATGATCACGTCGTCAGGCGCCGCAGAAACCGCGAACCAGGCATCGTCCAGGCCGCCATCGAAACGACGCTTGAAAATGTCGTTTCCCATCAAGATAGGGCCTTCACCGTCGGTGATTGCGCCGACTGCGCGCTTGTTCACGACGCGGCTGCCATTGACGAACAACGCGAGATGGGTGCCGTCGTAGCGGGCGGCCACGTGTGTCCAAATGCCTTCCTTCAAACCTTTCCATTCGACCGAGACTGGACTGCCGCTCTGCCGATCGACGACGAATTGAAGTTGTTTGCCGTTCAACACGAAGGCCAGTGAACTGGTGCCGCCATCGCGTTTGCGGAAGAGGGTCTGAACGCCGCCCAGCTTTCGCGGATTGATCCACGCTGCAACGGTAACGCCTTGTCCAAAGGTGAATGTTGGCTGATCGGGGACGTACACGATGTCCGATGGATTGGGCAAGGTGACGCTCTGACCGGACGCGCCCGTCGTACAACTTGTTCTGACGGATCGGAATGCGGTGTTGCCATTGAAAGAGTTGTCCAGGAGTTGGGTCCGAAATTCGTTGCAGTCATCGAAGTCCCAGCTGCCGATAGGGCCGGAGAAACAAGGTGTGCCATCGAAGCCGCAGCCCGGGCCGCCGGCCCCGCCACCCACCCCGCCATCCGGGCCGAAACCACCCTTTCCGCCGGTGTTTGGGATGCCACCCGTGCCGCCCGCGAAGCCACCTGCGCCACCCGTGCCGCCCGCGAAGCCACCTGCGCCGCTGTCTGTAGAGACGTTGCCGCCTGCATTGCCGGCATCAACTGAGCCGAGGGTTCCGCCCGTTTTACCATTCGTACCACCTCGGACGGATTGGGCGAACATCGCGGTCGAAGTAAGCTCGCCATCGTCGAGGATGGCCCTGAGCTCGGCGTTATCTTCTTTTTCGCCGTCGCAGGCAGCTCCGGAGAGTGCAATTGCCATGGAAGAAATAGTAAGGAAGCCGACGGATGAATGTTTGGATAAAGTTGTGAGTGTTCGTGGTCGTTGGGTCATGAATGAGAAGTCTCACTTTCGACACGCCGACAATGCAGCTCTTGTGCCACGGCGTGGGCGTGACTCAGACACACGAGACAACGCTCAACTAACAGAAATCACGTCGGAAGCGACAAGTTTGTCGCGCTCTTGTCGCGTCGAGTGTTTGAAATTGAACACCGAGG
>JAYUPZ010000044.1:0-5118 GCA_043759805.1 Myxococcales bacterium
GACGGCCTGGTTGACGGTGCGATCGACCTTTCGATCGTCGGTCACTTTTCCCTGGCGCCGAACCTGGTTCACCAGCAGGCGCAGTCGCATGTGCGGGGTGATTACCTTTTCCAAAAGCCGTGTTTGGTCCTTCACCGGTAACGCTTCGATGCGCTCGGCAAGTTCATCGATTTTGGCGAGATTGGTGGCCATGATGTGATGATACCACTGTTGCGGTAACAGCTCCGGTCGGTGGGGAGCCGAGACGGCCGGCGCCCACGAACCGGAGTCCAATGTGCCGCGACGGACGCCGTGGCGATTTGAGCGGCTCCTCGTCGGAGTTCAAAGAGCCCCACCAAACTGTATCAGGACGTCTGCAGCGACCTGGCGGTTCCAGTATCACGGCTTTTTACCGGCGCCGCCATCGATGATGGCCTTCAGTGCGCGTATGTGTGAATGGTACGCGCGCCGACCTGCTGGGGTGGCGGTCAGCAACGAACGCGTTCGCCCGCCGGTTTCGATCTTTTCAAGCCTGAGATAGCCCGTGTCCTCGAGCTTCTTCAGATGGGCACCCAGGTTCCCATCGGTCAGTTGCAACATGCGCTTCAGATATGAGAAATCGATGTCGACGTTCTCGTCGAGTGCGACGAGGGCCGCCATGACTTTCAACCGCACCGTTTGGTGAATGATCTCGTCGAGCATCAGCTTTTGCGCCAGAGGACCAGACCGGGAACTACAAAGCCCAGACCGCCTGCAAATGCAGACCAAAGGAACAGGTGGTCTCGTGCAAACAGGTACCCTGCAGCGGCAACAAGCAGCAAAATTAGTCCCGCAAATATCATCGTCCGCAAACCAAGCAGCATGCCGTAGACGGAGTAAGCAACACCGATCACTGCCAAATTGAAAATTGCGGAAACGTCCGGCGGTTGCTTGCGATTCGCAATCAACAACGCGATTGCAATGCAGGGCCAGAAAGCGAGGTGGAAGATCATGCGTTTCGTATTGCGTTTACGCAATCGAAAAGGGCTGCCTCCAGTGCGCCCTCGAGCAACGAGTGAGGTAACCAGACCGGCCGCCGCAAACGCGAACATGCCGACAACGCCACCGAGTCTGGGGGAGGACGACATCGCCGCGTAGTAGGCCATCCACGCCACGCCCCATGCGACAAGGATGGGACCGACCACTCGGTTTTCCAACCCGCTGCGCATGATCCGAGTCGCCTGAGTGGCAGCCTGCATCGCCACCTGGGCCTCGGATATGGATGGATTGCCGTGAATATCAGCCTGTTTTGCGGTCATGCCGTGGTTCGTCCATTCGCTCTGTACCGCAGAGTATGCAACTCTGTATCGCAGAGTTCAATGGAAAAACGAGGTTTTCGTACTCTCTCAGTTGTTAACCGAACTTATTCTTCGTCTCAAGCGAAGTTATCAATCTTTTATTTGTGGGATAGCGCCGACGGGCCGACACCTCCCAATCCGGGAATCCGTCAGGCGTTGTGGGTTTGCAGAAAGGACGAAACAGCAGCAAATATTTCGGTATCCACGTCTTCCTGCGTTTGCCCACGTTGTTTCAACGCGGTCTTGGTGACCAGCAGCGAGTGATCACCGCCTTCGACAACGTGCAGGGCACTTGGGGCTATCATTTGGCGGCGTACGTTTTCGAGATCATCCAACGGGCACAGCGGATCGCGGGTGCCCTGCACAAAGAGAATCGGCGACCGCAACTGCAACAGGCACTGTGCCCGCAAGTCTGCCTTGTCTCCGGTGCCCAGCGGAAAACCGAAGCAGATCAAGGCGGCAACCCGGTCGGGCAGGGCGCCCGTAACGTGACAACCGATGCGTGAGCCCATCGATTTGCCTGCGAGAACGACCGTGCCTTTGTGCTGCGTTTTGTTGCAAGCGTCATCGATGGCGGCGATGTGTGCGGCGATTAACACCGACTGTCGATCAGGGCGCTTCGATCCGGCCAGCATGTAGGGGTAGTCAAACGTGTGTACGTTTCCAATCGTAGCCAGGCATTCGCGCCATGCCTTCATCCAGGGGTGATGGCTGGGAGCACCGGCCCCGTGGGCAAAAACAATGAGGCGAGAATCGAGCATGTACTGGAAATACCACCACAGTTGATGACCTTGCAATCATGGCGGAATTGGTTCAGGATCTAAGTGTTCGGTAACGAACGAGCAGCAGTGCTTCTTAAGACTATATAGCGGGGATTTGTCGTGAAACGATTGGGCTTGGTTTGTCTTGCGGTTTTTGTTTTCGCCTGTGGTTCGGATGAAACGTCAGATCCGAACGATGCCACGGTTGCGAGAGATGACGCGGAAACCGACGCCGGAATCGATGCGAATACCATCGACGAAGTCGGTCCGACGAAACTATCACTGGCAGTCACGGTGCGCCTCCAAGTCACGCCTCCGCCGTTTGTTTTCGGGTATGTCTTCCCCACCAGTCATACGTTTTCGCTCACGGTGGATGAAGACGGAAAAGGTATCATTGGATCCCAGGGCTTCGCCGTACGGGTGACGATGGAAAAGACCGGTATTGTGTGGCGAATTAAGAAGCCATCGTCGATCGCCGCGCCGTATTCGTCCTACTACGGATGCGGAGACTCGCCCAGTATCGTGTACGAAACCCTCGAAATAAGAGCCGGTGCCAATTGTACCGGGACGGTCTCTGGATCGGCAGGGGCAATGCGTGAGGACACGTTCACCATGGCGCCATTCACCGGTACGCTCACCTGTGCGCCGGATGAACGTCCTCGCTTCTGGACGTCAAATGTGGCCGTCGCGCCAGCGCCGCTGCCCCCGCAGGGTTGGATCGGTTTGTCGTTGCCGCAAGGCGAGTTTTACGTGAACAAGCCACTCATCGCCGACGCGAAGGCTTCCATGGTTCACGTCGAAAGCGGAACCGTCTATCCATTAATTCCAGTCCAGACTGACGGTTCTGTATCGAGATTCCGTGAACCCCCGATTCTGAAGCGACCCGGCAACTACACGATCAGGGCAGAGCCAACCTTTGTGGATTTCAACGGCGACTCGCCGGTCGATTCCGTACTACATCAATCGGTGTCGGCTGGCCCCGCGGTTCCTTTGCTCACCGATCCTGGATTCGATATCCCGGGGGCATCCGGTTCAGGAAATAATGCTCTCTTTGTGGACGCCACATCCTTCAAGGTCATTGATGGGAGGCGGTCTCTATTACTGCTTCCGGGTTACAACAACGGGGGATCTGCCGCTTTCAAAATCCCGCTCAAAAATGGGGTTCGTCACCTTCGGTTTAAATTTCGTCGGGTTTGGGAACGAGATGCCATCGACCGAACACCGACGGTTGCGATTGGTATCCTCGGCGCGGGTCCGGAGTTTGCGGAACTGCCAGTTCATACGGGCGAGGGCGAACCTGTAGAATATCAAGTACCAGGTGAATCAGGAAAGCATCCGCCCCTCCAGATCGGACCCGTCTTAGAGGCAGACATCCCACTCGCAAAACTCGGTTCGTCGATCACCGATGCATCTGATCTTTACGTGTTCTTCGTCGGTAGGATTAGCCCACCTTGTTCTGGCGGGGTACTTTTCGGATTCGCCCCAGGAATCCTCGTCGACAACCTGCGCGTGGAGTGATCACCCAATTGGCTTGATGCGTGCCATCTGTAACGCGAATCGTTTGTCCTTGCGAGCGGCTGCAAAGATCGGGCTATATCTCGGCCAGAAGGCCAGATGGGGCGATCGTTCATCCACGGCGCGTTCAAGAAAAGTGAAGAACGCGTCCATTTGTCCAAGCCCAAGATAAACGAGGGCGGGGTTGAATGACGGCATCGGCGTATCCGCAAGCAGCGATTCAAGTGTTGCCGTCGCGTGGTCTTTTTGGTTGAGCGCACCCTGAGTGAAACCGAGCAGGGCAACGTAAAGCGGCATCTTGCCGACCGTCAATCGGACGGCGGTCTGGAACGACTCCCTGGCTTTTTCAAGCTTGCCCGCGCCAAACCAGATCTCACCAGAAATATGGTGCCCACGCGAAAACTCGGGGTTCCGGTCCATCACTGCGGTGATTTGTCTTTCGGCCTTCGCTTGCTCACCTTGCAAGTGAAGGAACCAGGCCAAGTCGGCGCCGAAGACCGCTGACAGCGGATCCAGATCGACCGCGCGTTTCATCGACGCAATCACATCGGTTGGTTGTTCAAGCGCCATAAGGTTTGCGCAGCGCCAGTGATGCGCTTGACCCAGATTCGCGTTCCGATGCACGGCTCGTGCGTATAGGTCTTCTGATCTGACGAAATCCCAGCTGTAGAAAAACGTTGGTAGTGCCAACGCGACCAGGGCTTCGGGCAAGTCCGGATCCAGTTCCATGGCCTTCTTGGCGGCAAACAAAGCGCGCTCGGCGGAATCGCGGGGAGTCGTGCGCGAGTAATATGACAGCAGGGCTTGCGCGTTCGCGAGGCCACAAAAGGCGAGTGCAAATTGCGGATCGATCCCGATTGCCGTCTTGAAGTGAAACTCGGCCATCGACAGATCCGAAGGTGTGCGACGAAACAATGCCGCGCGACCGCGTAAATATTCCTCGTAACCTTTCACGCTGGAAGTGGACGCCGTTTTCAGTTCCTTTTCTTCACTTTGACTGATTTGTACGTTGACACTGCGGGCAACCGAAGCCGCGATCTCGCTCTGAATTGCGAAAACGTCGGACACTTCGCGCTGAAATTTGTCAGACCAGGTGGGGACGCCGCTGACCACATCAAGAAGACGGGCGATTATTTTTAGGCTGGTTCCCACCCGTTGCACGCTGCCTTCAACCAGCGCGTCGACGTTCAACGCTTTGCCGATTTCCATCGGGCTTACTGCCTTGCCGCGGAACTGAAATGCCGAAGTGCGAGACACGACCCGCAAGCCCTTGAACCGAGTCAGGCGATCGATGATCTCGTCGGCAATGCCATCGCTAAAGTATTCATTCTCCGGCACACCGCCGACATTCTCGAACGGCAATACGGCGACTCCGCTCAATCCACGGCCGAATTTGCCGAGCCATCCCTGTTGGTAGACGACACCGGAAATGGTTGCTGTTGCCATGACGCCAGCAGACGCCACCAAAACCTTTCGTCGTGAACGTCTCAGTTTCACGGGCGGAATTGTGATTGCGGGAGCGGGTC
>JAYUPZ010000045.1:0-10786 GCA_043759805.1 Myxococcales bacterium
AAAAAACGACACTACGAGATCGACATGGACGACATCGGGGATGGTGACATCGCCGTTGTGGGCATGGCCGCACGGGTTCCCGGCGCGCGGAACTACCGCGAGTTTTGGCGCAATCTTTGTGGCGGCGTGGAATCAATTCGACGATACAACGAAGACGAGTTGTTGGCTGCCGGTGAATCCTTGTCTGCGATTCGCGCGAGCAACTATGTTCCGGCCGGTGCTCCGCTTGACAACATGGAAATGTTCGACGGCGAATTCTTTGGCTTCTCACCCAAGGAGAGTGCGATCATCGATCCGCAACACAGACACTTTTACGAAGTGGCCTGGGAAGCGCTGGAGGACGCGGGACATCCGCCTAAGAAATTTTCAGGCCCGATTGGGGTGTTTGCCGGTTCGGGGATGGGTAGCTATTTCTATTTTAATATCTGTACGAATCCTGGATTGCTTGCCGAGACCGGTTTGTTTCTCCTGCGCCACACCGGCAACGATAAGGATTTCCTGTCGACCCGTGTTTCGCACCTGATGAACCTGACGGGCCCGAGTATCAACGTGCAAACAGCGTGTTCGACTTCGCTGGTGGCGATTCACCTTGCGTGTCAGAGCCTGATTTCCGGCGAGTGCGACATGGCCATCGCGGGGGGGTCCACCATCGAGCACCCCCACCGCCGGGGTTATCACTTTCGCGAGAACGAGATCCTTTCGCCCGACGGACACTGTCATGCGTTTGACCACCGCGCCGAGGGAACCGTATTCGGAAGTGGTTCTGCCTGTGTGGTGTTGCGGCCGCTGCGAGCCGCTGTAGAAAACGGCGATCCGATTCATGCGGTCATCCGGGGCTCTGCGGTTAACAACGACGGCGCTCGAAAAGCCGGATACCTTGCCCCGAGCGTCGACGGTCAGGCCGCAGCGGTGACTGAAGCGCTGGCGGTTGCAGGCGTTGATGCAGACAGCATCGGATACATCGAGACTCACGGCACCGGGACCTATCTCGGAGACCCCATCGAAGTGGCAGCCTTGACGACGGCTTTCAGACAATCAACCGAGCGCCGCGGTTTCTGTCGCATCGGCTCGGTTAAATCCAACATCGGCCACACCGATACGGCCGCTGGCGTGATCGGATTCATCAAGGCTGTATTGTCGGTTGAACACGGGCTGATGGTTCCCAGTTTGCATTTTGAGAAACCAAATCCCACCATCGATTTTGAGGGTAGTCCGTTCAAGGTCAACGACGTACTTACGCCTTGGCCGGATGCGGACGGCCCCCGTCGCGCGGGCGTCAACTCGCTCGGCGTCGGTGGTACAAATGCGCACGCAATCGTGGAACAACCACCGCGTCGAGTAGACGCGAGCCCCGTTTCGGGCCCTCAGTTGCTGGTTGTATCGGCAAGGAACAAGGCCGGGCTTGATGGAAACAGTGAACGCCTCGCCGAATATTTTGAACAGAATCCTTCGATCAATCTCGGCGACGCAGCCTATACCCTCAAAGAAGGCCGTCGCACGTTTGACAAACGTCGCGTTTTGGTTGCGGCGGATCGCGAGGAGGCCATCTCGCTTTTGCGGTCGCGCGAACGGGATCGCGTTTTTGACCACGCTTCTGTCGGGGATTCGCCCGAACTGGTTTTTATGTTTCCGGGTGGAGGCGCACAGTATCCAAACATGGCGCGCGGTCTCTACGACAACGAGCCCGCCTTCCGGAAGGTGATCGATTCCGGTCTGCTCTGGTTGCAGGGCAAGACGACCGTTGAATTGCGGTCAGTCTTATTTCCAACACCCGATAAGGTTGCCTGGGCGCAGGGTGAATTCAAACGGCCCAGCGTACAGTTGCCGGCGATCTATCTGGTGGAGTTTGCGCTCGGAAAACTTCTGATGGACAAGGGGTTCTCGCCGTCCGGTTTCGTCGGACACAGTCTTGGTGAAAACACAGCAGCCGCCTTGGCGGGTGTGTTTACATTTGAGGAAGGGCTTGGCCTTGTCCTCTTGCGCGGCCAACTTTTCGACACCATCCCCCCCGGAGGCATGTTGAGTATTCCGCTTGGTGAAGCGGAGTTGATGCCGTTACTGGGCGACGAGCTTGACCTCGCTTGTATCAACGGACCCGGACTCACGGTTGCATCCGGTCCCGATCATGCGTTGGCGGCATTGACCGAACGCCTTGCGGCGCGCGACATTGAAACTCAACGCATCCAGATCAACATCGCTGCACACTCGCGAATGCTGGTCGATCTGTTGGGACCGTTCGGTGACTATTTGCGCAAGTTGAAGTTGCGTGCCCCGAAGATTCGCTTTCTTTCGAATCGAACGGGGACCTGGATCAAAGACAGCGAAGCAACTGATCCCGCGTACTGGGTGGGTCATCTTCGCAATACGGTTCGCTTCGCCGATTGCATCGCGACGCTGGCGAGCAGCCGTTCGATGATATTGCTCGAGGTTGGCCCCGGGCGCACGCTGGGCTCTCTCGCAAAACAGAATCCCGGGATCAATCCACAGTCGGTGTTGTCGTCGTTGCGTCATCCTGATCAAAAGATCGACGATCTTACGCAATGGAAGACCGTGCTCGGACGACTCTGGGCACTCGGCATGGACCTGTCAGCCGAAACCCTTTGGCCAGGTGAACTTCGTCAGCGGGTGCGTATGCCAACCTACGCGTTTGCGCATCAACGGTACTTCATCGAACCCGGAAAGGGCACGGAACCCGTTTCGGATGTGTTCAACCTTTCGCGCCAACCCGCAATCGAGGATTGGTTCTACCGTCCGGCTTGGCGACGTTTCGATCAGGTTGCGGGTATCGATTCGTTGAACGATACCTCCCCCGCGCGATGGTTGTTGTTCATCGACGAGAAGGGGTTGGGTCGGGATCTCGCGAGCCGGCTCCGGGAACGAGGCGACACCGTCGTCACGGTTGAGCCGGGTGATGCGTACTACAAAGTCGATGGCTCGAGCTATCGGCTTTCTCCGGAGCACGGTCGCGATGGCTACGAAGCGTTGTTGCGCGACCTTCTGGAAAGTGGCGACCCACCCGATCGCATTGTTCACCTTTGGTTGTTGGCCAAGGAAGAAACGTTCCGTGCCGGGTCGACGTTTTTTCATCGCAATCAGGAACGTGGTTTCTACAGTCTCCTGTTTCTGGCACAGGCAATGGTCAGCGAGTCCTATCCGCGTCCAACCGCGCTGACCGTGGTGTCGCAGGGTATGCACAGCACGAACGGTGAGGCGGTTGCGTATCCGGAGCAAGCGACGATCCTCGGTCCGTGCAAGGTCATCCCGAGAGAATTGCCAGGTGTTACTTGCGTCAGTCTCGATCTCGAATCGCCCGAACGAGCGGCCGCTCTTGATGAAAAGTCTGTGCTCGCTTACGCACGCAAGGTGCCGGGCGTTGCAGCGCTGAGCGCGCGTTTGGGGTTGCGTCCTGAATCAACGCCTCTCAACACCTCGGCCGTGCTGGATGCCGTGGCAAACGAATTGCGGTTGAAGCCGGGTAACCGTCAGGTGGCCTTGCGCCAGGGAGCGCGCTGGCAGTTCCGATACGAACGCGCGCAATTGTCGGCAGATCAGTCGGGCGTGACAATTCGAGATGGCGGCGTCTATCTATTGACCGGAGGATTCGGTGGAATCGGACTGTCGCTGGCACGCATGTTGGCGCGAGAACACAAGGCTAAGTTGGTGCTGGTGGGTCGATCGCCCTTGCCTGAATTGAAGGAGTGGGAGAAATGGACAATCGATCGACCGAATGATCCAGCCAGCGTTCGAATCCGTGCGATTCGAGAATTAGAGGGTCTCGGGGCAGAAGTGTTCGCAGCCGATGGCGATGTGGCTGACGCCGCGCGAATGGCAGAGATCGTCACCGAAGCACGTCGCCGATGGGGTGCAATTTCAGGTGTGATCCATGCTGCCGGAGCCCTTTCGGACGGACTGATCCCGGTAAAACAGCAATCGCAGGTCGAAAACGTTTTTACCGCCAAGGTTCACGGAACGCTGGTGCTTGAACGGGCGCTTGAAGTGCACAACGGTGAAACGCCACTCGATTTCTTCGTCGTATTCTCGTCGACAAGCGTTGCCATAGCATCGGCAGGGCAGGTTGACTATGTGGCGGCCAATGCATTTCTCGAGGCATTTGTTGACTCAAGACGGGCGCTCGGCAAACCGATGCAGGCTTTGTCGTGGGGAGTCTGGTCGCAGGTTGGCATGGCAGCAAAGGCGGCCCGCAAACTAGGCCTCGACGGCGACGCACAAAACACGCGTCCGGTTGAACGAGCTTATCCGCTATTCAAGTCGCGTCGTCCCTACGCGGGTGGTGGCTGGATTTTGCAGGGAACTCTTGATGCGAAAGCAGATTGGATGTTGGATGAGCATCGTACGGCTACGGGAGAGGCGGTATTGCCTGGCACCGGATACATAGAGCTGTTTCGTGCGGCGATTGCTGAAGTTGAGTCGGGTGCGGCGTTCGAGTTGCGTGATCTGTTTTTCTTCCGGCCGCTCGCCGTATCCGATGATGAGCCGAGGGCGTTTCGCGTGCGCGCGGTCGCCAGCGAAGAAGGTTACGACCTTTCCATTCAGAGTCGGCAGCCTCTGCCTGACGGCAGCTTTGGTTGGGCGTTGCATGCACAGGGTCGCGCTCTCGTGCTACGCACGCCAGAACCTTCGGTTTTGGACCTGGCTGCGATTGATGGTCGATGCAATCAACTCCGGCTGGGCGACGACCCCTCGGGACTACGGTTGGCTCAGGAAGACCACCTGCGCTTTGGTCCGCGATGGCGTGTGCTTTATCGTTCCCTCCTCGGCAACGGGGAGGCGCTTGCACGTCTTGTTCTTCCCGAGTCGTTTGTTTCTGATCTGGATGCTTTTGCCCTTCACCCGGCTCTGCTGGACATGGCGACGGGCTTCGCGCTCGGCCACCTTCAGTCTTCTTCCGGTTCGCCGACCGACGCATTGTGGGTACCGTTGTCTTATCGCCGGATCAGGTTGTACGCCCCCTTGCAGCGTGAGCTCTGGAGCTGGGTTCAAACGAGTTCGCGACGAACAGGGCGCGAGCGAAAGTCCGATGGTGGATTTGCAAACTTCGATATCACCTTGACCGACGCCTCTGGCAAGGTGTTATGCGAAATTGAAGAGTTCACGATGCGTCGGCTTGACGACTCGAACGCGTTGAGCATCGGTGCTGTTTCGGATGGTCGAGATCTTGAACGCGAAGACGGCAGCCGAGGACGTGTGCTTTCAACTGCGGAGATTGCCTTCCAAAAGACCCTTGAAGAGGGTGTGACACCGGCGGAAGGCGTCAAGGGCTTTCTGCGTGTGATACGAAACGACAAGCAGGGTCGGATTCTTTGTAGCTCGATCGATCTGCACGCCTTGATTCGTCAAGCCGAGGTCGTCAAAGAGGCGGAGGCTGGCCCGGAAACACGCTTTGCCCGACCAGAACTCGATTCTGAGTACGTCGCTCCGCGTTCGGGCGTCGAAAAAACGCTGGTCGGTTTTTGGCAGGAACTCCTGGGTGTCGAGCAGGTCGGGGTCAAAGACAGCTTTTTTGATCTGGGTGGGCATTCGCTCATTGCGGTTCGATTGTTCGCGAGGATCAAGAAGGCTTTCAACGTCGACTATCCCATCTCCGTGTTGTTTGAAGCTCCAACGATCGAAGCCTGCGCAGCTTTGATCGGAGAAGTCGACAACGGCGAGGGCACTGGGGAGGGTGGTGTAACAGTTGAGCGAGCGCGTGAGGTTCCGAAACCACGCTACACCCATCTGGTTCCGATGCATGACGACGGGGCCCGTACAAAAGGTCGTACGCCGTTTTTTCTTGTGGCCGGCATGTTTGGAAACGTTCTGAATTTGCGTCATCTCGCTCAACTTGTGAGTGCCGAACGTCCGTTCTACGGATTGCAAGCACGAGGCCTCTACGGAGACCAGGCTCCGCATGAAACGTTTCAAGAGATGGCTCGCGATTACCTCGCAGAATTGCGGCAGGTACAACCGAACGGCCCCTACTTGCTGGGTGGTTTTTCGGGTGGCGGTATCGCCGCGTACGAAATGGCGCGACAGTTGCGGGCTGACGGTGAACAAGTTGCCATCGTGGTGATGCTGGATACGCCCTTGCCGAACGACGAGCCGATCAGTGTCCGCGAGAAGCTTGTCATCCAAAGACAGGTCTTTCGAAAGAAAGGCGCGCGTTATGTCTTTGATTGGATCGAGGGCAAACGAAACTACCGCAAGCAACAGGCCGAAAAGGCTGCGCTGCTCGCGACACAAAAAGAGCAGGGCACAAGCCACGATTTCCATTCGACGGTCATCGAAGCGGCGTTCTATCGAGCGTGCGCGCAGTATTCTGTTATTGCGACGCCCATTCAACTGGCGTTGTTCCGTCCACGGTTGCGACCCGCTCACGAACTCGGTCCGGGGCGCGTCATCAATCAAGACCGCAGGCGGATCTACTACGACAATGGTTGGGCGCCTCACGTCACCGGCGTGGATGTATTCGAGGTTCCAGGTGATCACGATGGTATGGTGCTTGAACCAAACGTTCGCGTTCTGGCGGTAAAACTGCGCGATACGCTGGATGCAGCAGATGCCCGTGCTACACGGATCACTGAACTTGCGCGGGGTTCGGCATGAGTAGTCGCGTGGAACGTCTACGTGTGGTTCTTGTAAACTACAAGAGCGCACCGATGGCCATTCAGGCCGTGGAAAAGTTGATGGCCGACATCGCAGCTTGGCCCAATGCCCGGCTGACCATCGTCGACAACCATTCCGAAGACGGTTCGGTAGCGGCTATTGAGCAAGCGATCGCGAAAGCCCCATGGCGCGAAAAAGTGACCTTGATAGCAAGCGATCGCAACGGGGGCTACGGCGCGGGAAACAATCTGGGTCTGCGGGCAGATCTTGAAAGTGGTGAGCCCTCGGACTATTTCTACCTCTTAAATCCCGATGCCTTTGTGACCCCCAATGCGGTGGGAACACTGGTCGAGTTTCTTGCGCACAACCGCCACGCGGGTATTGCGGGCAGTTACATCGAAGGTGTGGATGGCGTTCCGCACCATACGGCTTTCCGCTTCCCGTCGTTTGGCAGTGAGATTGAATCCGGGCTACGTTTGGGCGCTGTCTCGAAGTATCTTTCGGATTGGATCGTTCCACTTGAAATCCCGGAGAAGCGCTGTCAGGTGGATTGGTTGGCGGGTGCCAGCATGATGATCCGGCGGGAACTTCTCGAGACGGTCGGATTGTTCGACGAGGGCTTCTTTTTGTATTTCGAGGAAACCGATCTTTGTCTGCGCGCGATAAAAGCAGGTTTCCCGACCTACTACATCCGGGACAGCGTCGTTGCACATGTGGGTTCAGCGACAACCGGAATGAAGGATGCGAATCGCCGGGTCCCGACGTTTTGGATGGACTCGCGACATCGCTATTTCAAGAAACATTTTGGCAAGGCGTATACAACTGCGACCGATCTCGCGTTTGCCATCACGCGTGGCACATGGGAGCTCAGACGTAGATTGCAGCGGAAGACCGACGAGGGTCCGCCGCGCGCCTGGATTGACTTTGTTCACCACAGTCTGAAGCAGTTGCGCAAACCTTGAACGAGCGCTTCCGGGTGCAATCACCGAATAACGGTGAAACCGGTTTCATGGAGATTTCTGCAGGATCTATCGCGTCGAGGATGTCCCGGCGTTCAATGACGGACACCGTCATGGTAAAGCAGCGGTTACTATGATCAGAATCGGAATTATTGGGGGAAGTCGGATCGCGCCTGGGCACGCACAGGCAATTCAGAACCTCGGGAATGTATGTCAGTTGGTTGCGGTGGCATCAAGTTCGGCAGAGCGCGCTCGATCCATTGCCGAGCCCCGCCGAGCCGAGGCCGTTCTCGATTGGCGCACGTTGTTGGAACGTTCGGATATCGATGCAGTGGTGGTTGCGACGCCCAATCCGCAACACGTTGAAATGGGAACCGCTGTATTGCGCGCCGGTAAACACCTTTTGATCGAGAAGCCGATGGCGATGACGCTCGCCGAATGTGACGGGTTGATCCAGACGGCGCGCGAGCAACGTCGCAAATTGTTTGTTGGACACACCCAGCACTTCTTCTCAGCGAATCAGGCAGCCCGTGCTCTTCTCAGTTCGGGAGAATTGGGATCGCTTGTGACCTTCACGGACACCTGGTACAAGCCCTTCGGTGTGGCGGTTCGCCGTCCCTGGTTTTTGGATCGCAGCACCGGTGGTGGAATGTGGCTCATGAATGGCGCCCACATGGTCGATCGCGCACTTTGGTTCAACGAAAGCAATGTGACGACGGTCAAGGCCTGGATAGGCAACCCGTTGTTGGGACTTAAGGCAGACGACACCAATATTGCGGTATTGCAACACGCGAACGGAAAGCTATCCACGCTGGTCCACGCCGGATACGAGGTCGGCGATGAACGATGGCACGGTGAATTCGTGTGCACCAAGGGCATGATGCGCCTCTCAACCTTTCCTCCGGGCGCTGGCTTGTGGACGGCAAAGGACGCAAACGGTTATGTACCGGTGGCAATCGAGGAGCGCGACGCGCTGACTCAGCAGATGGACGCCTTCGTAAACTGCATCGACAAGGATCTCCCCGAGACGATCGCCCCCGAACATGCCCGTCATGTGATGGCGGTGTTGCTTGCTGCCGAAGAATCGTCCCGCACGGGTCGCGAAACGAGCGTTGCGCTCTAGCAGGGTCGCGGATCGGCTGGCGCGTCGATGTAATACGTTAAGCCTCTTTCCGGTGCGATTAGCCGGATGGGGGCATCGGTGGCCGCAATGCTCCCCGTGAAAATCTTGTTCAACATGGCGCGCTTGGATTCGCCCACAACGAGAGCGCCGGCCCAACGGGCGTTGTTGATAAACGCCGCGGTCAGGGTAATGCGTGCCGGTTGTACAACGGTTGGTCCATCGTTGGCGACCACCCAGCGATCGGTGGCGTTCAGCGCCTCGGAGTTGGGAAAGAGACTGGCTGTGTGGCCGTCGGAGCCCATGCCAAGCAAGACGGCGTCGAGTCGTCCGTCAGGCAATCGCTTTTGCAGCAGTCGCTCGTACTCGGCGGCTGCATCGGGCGCTGTGGCATTCATGCAATGAAGTTGTTCGCGTTTCATGGCGCCCGTTGCAACGAGAGCGCCGTGCAACATACGGAAGTTGGAGCGAGGGTCGTCCTCCGGGACGCAACGTTCATCCACGATAAATACCTGTGTCGTCTGCCAGGGAAAGTCGGAGCGTCGTGCCAAGTCTCGATAAAGCGGCTCCGGGGTGGAACCACCGGATAGCGCCAAAAAAAACGCGTTCCGTTCTTGAACCGACCGCCGGGCCTCGACGCAAATTGCATCGGACAATTTCGAGAAGACTGCGTTTGGTGTTTCGGCGCTGACAACGTGCGGGGTGGTGGTCACCGCGGGATTGTAGCACCGGGCCGAGTTGAGGGTCCCTGTCGATGAGGCAAGAAGTCCGCTACACTTTCAGTTCGACCAAGATTCCCGTGATTGAATCGCTTTTTGTGCTGGGTACGGTTGTGTTTTTGGCGCTCGTTGCGCTGCTCGATTTCGAGACGCTGGCGGTTGTGGGCTTGATTGCTGCCGCCGTGGGTCTGCTGATGGGAACACCCACCGGGTTGATGTACCACGTCGGTTTGCACAGGGTGCTTAAGGCACGTGGTACGGTTCCGGCTCGCTGGTGGATGAGTCCCGTGCGCCACCACCAGGGGTTGTCCTCAGACGAGATAGAGACCTTCTCACTGTGGTTCAAGCTGGGAGCTGCAGGGTTTCTGCTTGCCGTTGTCGGAAGCCTGCTGGCGATTGCTGGTTTCGTGCGATCGTTCCTTGATTAGAACGCGCGATCAGGCGGCAAATCCAATTGGTTTTTTGGCAGACCCGTCCACCACGTGATGTCGAGTCCGAGGAAAACACCCAGCATATCGGCCGTCTCTGAAGGCAAGTACCGGAAGCGGACCGAGGGACTGAGAGCGAGGCCGCCAGACAACGGTTTGCGGTACGGGAAAAAGTCGTAGCTTGCCCCCACAAGGAACATTGCTCCTGCGCCACCACGCAGCGTTTCGGGCTCGTCCGGCAAGATCTTGTTGTACTCAAACTGGGCGAATCCGACACCGGTCCCTGCAAGCAGGGACAATTGATCGATCGGCACCCATTGCCCTTCGACAGAAAGCGCCGAAATGGATGAGGTCTGTTTTCGACCATTCGCTTCACCGGCAGTCGAGCCCCAATCGATGGCAAGGCCCAATCCCAATTTTCGGGTCACCATTTGTCCGAAACGCAATGCGTTCCCAGCACCGAACCAGGCTCCGTTAAGTTGATCGCCCTCTTCCCAGTTTACCGTACTGAGGCCATAGATACCCAATGAAGCGTAGTACCCTTGGTGGAGTCCCGGTGGCTCAAGCACATCGTCGGCCTGCGCCAACAGCGGAGCCGAGGCCAGAAGAACGGCGAGAACCGTCGAGGCGAGCGTGAAGGTTTTCATCATGATTAGAACTCCCCCCGGACGCCGAGGATCGGCAAGATAGGCAAGCCCTGTTGTGGCTTGTAGTCTGTGTAGTCGAAATTGTATGTGCGGCCTTCGGGATTGGCGCGGTTGTAGACGTTTTGTACGTCGAGGTACACTCCCAATATCCACGCGTCGTAAATCCAGCGTTTGTCGACGCGGAGGTCCAGTTGATGGAACGCCCCTTCACGAGCGGTGTTAATCTGACCGAATACGGGTTGATAGCGATCTTCGCTTGCGCTGTACACGGCGCCCGTCACTGGCGTAATTGGATTTCCGCTGACGAGTC
>JAYUPZ010000046.1:0-5110 GCA_043759805.1 Myxococcales bacterium
CGAACAACGTTTTGAAGATCCGAATGCCGAGATAGGACTCGGTCAGCAGATGACGCGCGATCGTACGGCCCGGATGGGGCTCATCGCGAACGTCAGCAAAGCGCTGTCAGAATGGGCACGAATTTCCGGTGTATTCGATGGCCGTCAGGAAACCTTCACACCGCGCAATTTGTTGCGCGGAAGCTGGGATGGCCCGCCTGCAGAGCGGTTGCTGGCCGCAGCCGGTCTGGAAACGCAGCTGCAATCGGCAGCGACACATCTGTCGCTTGTTCCATCCGTGCGGATCGAGGCTGCCCATGACGAAATGTTGTTGCGCGATTTCCAGGGCACCTACACGAAAGACAGCCCGGAAAACTATGCCTTGCCGAACTTTAAACTCGGAACCATTTGGCGGGCGAAGGATTGGTTGCAGTTGCGATCGAATGTAGGACGCTACGCGCGCCTGCCTTCATTGCGTGAGCGGTTTGGCAATACGGGTTTGTTCCTCGGAAATCCTGCTTTGCGTCCGGAAATTGGTTTGAATTTGGATGCGGGATTTGTGCTGCAGTTCGCATCTCCGGTACAACTCAGGATGGATACCGCTGTATTTTCAGCCTGGAGCGAAGATTTGATTCAGCTTGAGCGCGGTTCGTACCAGGTGCGCGCGGCGAATTTGGATCGCGCACTCGTCCGAGGGGTTGAGTCGTCGGCGTCGGTGTCCCTTCCTCACCGTGTGCACCTCATCGGACAGACGACGTTTACTGACGCGCGTGACACGGGTGATATCGCTGCTCGTCGCGGCAAACAACTGGCGCTGCGGCCACGATGGCGTGCTTACGTACGGCCGGAGTTGCGCGACGTTGCGCTTGGGGGTGGCGCGGGCTGGCGGTGGGGCGTTTATGGTGATCTCGAATACACCGCGGGCAATTACCTCGATCCGGCGAATCTGGTGGCGATGTCTTCGCGAACGATCTGGGGCGCAGGTACCAATCTTGGGATCGCGAAGACGGGTTTCCGTGTGCGCGCGAGTCTGCGCAACCTGAGTGATGCGCAAGTTTTTGATCTCACCGGTTATCCACTGCCCGGGCGATCGTTTTGGATCGACCTGGAGTGGGCGGGTACCGGAACTGAACCGTAATGCAAAAAGAAAGAAATCGAGTTATGAAACGAATGAAACATGTTGTGATCTTCGCTGCGCGTTTGCTGCTGCTGGTTGGCTTCATCGGTGCCTGTGATGATGACGACGGTGGTGCGGTCAACCCGGTCGATGGTGGAATCGTCGACGGGGCGAGTGCCGTCACGATCGACACGGCAGTCCCGCCCCTGGTTGATGGTGAAGTGGTGCCCGTGCAAACGGATGATGGAAATCCCGATGCGATTGCCGTCCCGCCACCGGTGGGTATTGGTATTGCGGTTGTTCTTTCGGATTACGCCTCGATGAGTCTCACCCTCGTCAATCCGGATACGGGCGCCGTCGAGAAAGAAAAATGTGTCACCTCCGGAACGGTGGCAGCGGGTTTGTCCCTCGCGTTTACGGGCGACGTGGTGTTGCCTTCGTCACCGCTCGTGGGTGGCAAGGTAGTCCTCATTGATCGCAAAAATGGAACCCTCACCTGGATCGATCCCGCAGATTGCAAGGTGGTTCGGCAAATTTCGGTAGCGACCGGATTTTTCGCCAACCCGCACGACGCCGCACAGATCGGCGATCTGATCTTTGTATCGCGACACGAGACCAACGTCGCACCAAGCGCAGCGATTGGGGATTTTGACGAGGGGGGTGACGTCCTTGTCGTGGACGCCCGGACTGGACTTCCGGTTGGGCGCATCGATTTGGCAGCCTATGCGACCACCGCGGCGAAAGCCGTGTTGCCGAGGCCCGATCGGTTGTTGGTCAAGAATGGTTTGCTTTACGTCAGTCTCGCCAATGCTGGCCCCAATTTCGCTGCGGATGAAATCGGCGCCGGCCGCGTGGTGGTCATTGATCCCGTGACTCGAATGGTTACCGGCATGCTGGATGCATCGCCTCTGCTCAACTGTGGCGGCGTTCAGTCGCTCGTCGGTTCGGGCGGCGTTCTTTTGGCCTGCAATGGCAACTTCGGCCTCATGGATGGAACGCAAGTCAATGGTTCGGGCCTTGTATGGGGCCCGACGGGGGCGACTCCCATGGTGCTGTCGGCAACTGTCTTTGGTCGCCCTGCATCGTTCTCCGAGGTGGTGCTCGCAACGCCCACGAAAGGATTTGTGCTCGTTCCTGGCAATTTCGGCGGCAAACCGAACGACATGGTTTGGGCCTTTGACCTTGAGACCAAGGCTGTCAATCCGGTTTTTGAAGGGAAATCAGGGTTCGTCGTTTTGAACCTTTTGTGGAACCACCGGCAAAAACAGCTTTACATCGCGCACGCTGATCCGAAGCGCCCCCGCATCGCGGTCTTGAATGCCGTCGACCCCGCGAATCCGACACCGGGAACCGAAATCGATCCCTCCGCTGCGACCGGTTTGCCGCCTGTCGCGCTTGGCTGGTACTAGAGGAGAACCTTCATGAAAACCGGGCTGGAACTTCAGAACGTCTCGATTGAGCGGGGCGAGCACCCTGTCGTGGTGAACGTTTCTGCCCGGTTTTCGCGTGGTACGATTTCCGTCGTGGCCGGGCCCAATGGCGCAGGCAAAACCACATTGCTTCGTGCGCTCGCGGGCCTCATTCCGTTTCAGGGCCAGATATCGGTGGACGGTGAGTTGCTGTCCAATCTCGATCCGGGTGCACGGGCCCGTCGTGTGACCTACGTACCACAGAACTCGCTGCTTGATGCGGGGCTGCCCGTCAGCGAGGTTGTGGGTCAGGGCCGATTTGCACACCGTTCAACGATGGGCGGCTTCTCTCGCTTGGACCGTGATGCCGTACAAGTTGCATGCCGTGATACCGACGTGATGCATCTTTTTTCGCGTCCCTTCGATCAGCTTTCCCACGGCGAGCGCCGCCGGGTTTTGCTGGCGCGTGCGCTTGCGACAGAGGCCCCGGTGGTCTTGCTCGACGAGCCAACGGCTTCACTGGATGTGCGCCACGTGTTGCTTTTCTTTCAGCTCCTGCGGCGACTGGCTGCTGCGGGGCGGACGATTGTTTTGGTGTTGCACCAGTTGCATGAGGTCGTGGCGATCGCAGACGACGTCTTGTTGTTGGACGCGGGCAAAATTGCGGCACTTGGCTCTCGCGCCGAGGTGATTTCCGCCGAACCGATTCGACGCGTCTATGGGGTTGACCTTGAAGGCATTCCCAGTTTTGGATACCGTCTTTGCGATCCGCCTTCCGAGGTTGTCCGTGAATAAAGCTTATCTTGTGTTCATCGGTGGTGGTGCGCGTTCGGGGAAGAGTTCTTTCGCACTGCGGCGATTGCTTTCCCATCGCAATCCGGCATTCATTGCCACGGCTCGACCCCTTGATGAAGAAATGCGGTTGCGTATCACGCGTCACCGCGCAGAACGTCCACCCGCCCTTCGAACGATCGAGGCGCCGCGGGACCTGTGCGGTGCACTCGAAGAGGCCCGCGGCCACGACGCCGTGGTCATTGATTGCTTGACGCTCTGGCTGTCGAATGTTCTCGTTGAGACCGAAAACACGGCCGAGGCAGAACGTGAAATTGATCGGCTTTGTGCCTCGGTTCAAGCGCGCCCATTTTCGCTCTACGTTGTAAGTAACGAAGTTGGACTTGGACTTGTTCCTGAAACGCCGCTCGGACGGGTCTTTCGCGATCTTGCTGGTGGCTTGCACCAACGGCTGTCGGTGATTGCAGACGAAGTCGTGTTCACGGTGATGGGGATGCCGTTGCGTTTGAAGCCAATGCCCGTGGAGATCTTGCCTTGATGAATTATCGAACAGCGCCGATCAAAGCGGTGGACAGGGTTGCGGCGCAACAGTGTCGGGCAATGCTGGACGCGAAGACGAAACCTCGCAACAGCCTGGGACAACTAGAAGAGCTCGTCTGTACGTTGGCGGGGATTCGCCGTGCTGCGATTCCGAACCTGGGCAAATCAACGATCGTGGTGATGGCGGCCGATCACGGTGTTGCGGCAAATGGAGTGAGTGCCTATCCGTCTGAGGTGACCGCGCAGATGGTCATGAATTTTGCCCGTGGGGGAGCCGCCATCAATGCACTGGCTCGTCAGGCAGGTGCGCAGCTTCTTGTCGTGGACATGGGGGTTGCCAATTTCGTTGCGCAGGGGCGTGACATCCGGGATTGCCGCGTGGGCAATGGGACGCGCGATATTTCGTTGGGTCCTGCCATGTCAGTGGCCGAGCTCGAACAGGCGATTGCGGTGGGTTTTGCACTGGCCCTTGAACTTGCGGATGCCGGCGTGGGGGTCGTCGGCCTTGGTGAAATGGGTATCGGCAACACCACCGCCGCCGCCGCGCTCGTTGCAGCCTTCACCGGTGCGAGTGTCGAGTCCGTGGTGGGACCTGGCACGGGAATCGATGAGGAGGGTCGTGCTCGAAAGCGGGCGATCGTCGAACGCGCACTCGCCGTGAACGCCGCTGCGCTCGGCGAACCGCATCACATCTTGGCGGCTCTTGGTGGGTTCGAGATTGCAGGGCTTGCTGGCTTGATTGTCGGGGCAGCCCATCGTGGGCTGGTGGTTTTGTGTGACGGATTCATCACGGGTGCGGCGGCGCTGGCGGCCGTTGCTCTGCGCCCGGAAGCGTTGGAATACCTTGTCGCCGCCCACCGTTCACATGAGCCTGGTCACCGAATCGTATTGCACACACTGAAACTTGAACCGCTGCTGCAACTTTCCTTGCGTCTTGGCGAAGGAACCGGTGCGGCGCTTGCGCTGCCTTTGCTGGAAGCCTCGGTGCGCATTCTCGCCGAGATGGCAACCTTCGAATCCGCCGGTGTTAGCGACACAGGCCGCGGCGTGGACTGACGTGGAAAAGCCCCCTACATCGCGGACGGGCCTTGTGGCATGGCTGCGGGCTCCGATTGTGGCGCTGACGTTTTTGACGATCCTGCCCGTCGGAAAACGCATCACGGTTTCCGATGACGAACTGCCGCGAGCGATCGGCTTTTTTCCCTTGATTGGCTTGTTGCTGGGGCTTGCGACCGCGGGCGTCAGTATGGCGCTTTCGTCGCGGATGACGCCG
>JAYUPZ010000047.1:0-10752 GCA_043759805.1 Myxococcales bacterium
GTCAACTACCTTGTGTTGCGAATTGCCTTTGCCCGGATAATAGGTCCACTGCCGTTGCATGACGCGGCGGCTGGTAGTCGTTTACGCCGACTGGGTGCACTGAGTCTTGCCTCGGCGACGATGGTTGCCGTGATTTTGGGCTCTCTTGTCGCGGGCAACGGGTTGGTCGGCATGACTAGAATCGCCAATGCCGCCGCACTGTTTGTGACCATCGTGGTTGCTTTTCTTGCGTACGCTGTTGTGCTCGGCGCGATGGGGTATCCCGGAGCCAGCGCGCTTGTCGGGATCCCACGCAAGATCGTGGGCCGGCTAAGCCGCAGACGGACCTAATCCCCGTTTTTGTCGCGCAGCAATTCGGGCGGAATCTGAAACAATCCCGATCGAGTCCGTGGTCGCACGAAGTCGGAAAGCCCCGACAGCGCCTCGGAAAGACTCGCATTAGGGGCGGCATCCTCAAAGTCGTCCTTCAGCAACGCGTCAAGATCGTCGCCGCCCTTGGCAGTGAGCGAACGGGCAAAACGAATCGCTCGTCCGATCGACTCGTCCGAAATCTGAGCGTCGATACCAAACGGATCAAACGTTTTTTCAGTTGGGCGACTTTGCTCGTCACCCAGCGGCCGAGCAGGGATTGCCGAAGAACGGCGTGAGCGGCTTTCTCTGCTGACGAGCAACTGCTCGAGGAGGGGCTGACATTGCGGGTCGAGTTCCACGAACTGCACACTCATGCCATACGGTTGCCGAGGTGCATCTGGGTCGAACTCGCGGACCCAGGTCACGCGACCCTGTCCAGAAAAAACGGCAGGGCCTCCGAAGAGGGAGATCTCAAACCGAAACTCTTCACCCACGGGTCTCGGCGTCTTGCTGACGATAAAAACGCTGGTTCGTGTTACGTTTGGCGCGAATCGCGTGACAAACGTATCCAGGTCTTGATAGCCGAGTCGCACGCTTAGGGGGTCAGACATGGGTCGGTCATTATGCGGCGTTCGCGGGGAAAATTAAACACCCGTTCCGAATTCGCCCAGATTTGAGCCGCCACCTCCTCAAAGGGCAGCGATTTAAGTTCGGCAAGAAACCTCAGGGTTTCAACGACATAGGATGGTTCGTTGCGTTTGCCCCGATGGGGGATTGGTGCGAGATAGGGCGCGTCCGTTTCCACCAAGATTCGGTCCATGGGCGCAAATCGAGCGGCTTCGCGCAATGGCTCGGCCTTGCGAAAGGTCAGAATTCCAGAAAATGACAGGTATTGCCCCAGATCAAGGTACGCGCGGGCATCGTCCGCATTTCCGGTGAAACAGTGAATGATCCCACGCAGTTCATGAGCACTTGTTTCTTTCAGAATCGCCTGCGCATCCGCGTGGGCATCCCGAACGTGCGAGATGATGGCGAGGCGATGTCGACGGGCCATTCCTATGAAGCGTCGATATGCCATCTGCTGCAATTCGCGAGGAGCCTGGTCGTAGAAGTAATCAAGTCCCGATTCGCCGATCCCCACGACCTTTGGATGAATGGCGAGACTTTCGAGTTCGTCCCAGATCGCTTCGGTCATGGCGGCCGTGTCGTGGGGATGGACTCCGACCGTTGCGTGAATATCGGGCTCAAGTTCAGCAAGTGCAACGGCCCCTCGGGCCGATGCGATATCGCGACCGGCCCCGATGCAGATCATCTGTCCCACACGCGCCTTTCGGGCCCGTTCGATCACGGACGGGAGATCGGTGCCGAAATCCGCGAAGTCGAGGTGGCAGTGCGTATCCATGACAGACCAGTTGCTCATCGTCTTGCGGAACGATAGCAGTGGTGGGTCAGGATGCGAAAAGGTCCGGGACTTGCTGGATCAATGCTGCCAATACCGGTGCTGGTAGCACAAACTCACTTGGACGCCTCGCGAACAACGCCGAGGCGAGGTTCTCAATCCCGCGAGTCTCCAGCTCGAACTGTGCGGCGCGGATGGCACGAACCAGGCGAGATCGAGGGTTTGCGAACCAAAACCAACCCGTGCCTTTTTCAAGCCACTGAAACTCGCTGTGCGCTTGCACCACGTGTGTTACGAAATCAGTGTCCCGTACGTCTGCGTGCAGAGACACTTGCGACGTGGAAGCTGCTCCCCACGACGCAACCGTACGCACCGCGACGGCTTGAACCCGTTCTGCACTTGAAAATTGCGCAGGCGTCGCCACGAGGGTCATCTCACCCCGCCGTAGAATTCGAAAGGGGAGCGAATCGCCGAGGAAACGGCAGGCCCGCTCGATGTCAGCAAGTCGGACCTCACCGCGAGAAAGTCCCTCTTTCTTGATGTTCGCCAGTGTTACGTTTTCCGAGGCTGGTGCCCCTTGCCGAATGATCTCGATCGCGCGCGTCAGCAGGGGAGCGTGTTCAAGCGTCTTCTGCCGTTTTCGAGTGGAAGATAGCGTCGCGATCTCGTCTTCCAGTTTCTCGGTCGGAATGACGGTGCAATGTGACCCTGCGAGATCTACAGCAATTCGCAAGATCTCGTGCAAGCTGCCGAGGCCAAAGCCTGGCACAGCGAGCAAACGCGCCACATTCCATTTCCCTCGTGCGTTTTCGGACTCGGCAATCTGGCGAAGGGGCCGAGCGATCCGATCGGGAAGCGGAAGGAACTTCAAAATTTTGGTAGGCGCTGGAATTGCGTGGAGAACGACCTCCTTTGAAGGCGAGCGACTGCCACACTTGCCCATCTGATTTGCAAGCAAGGCAAGTTGCGAAAGGGTCAACTGCTCTTCGGTGTTCTGCAACGCAGTTCACCGTATGCGATCGCGCGTATCCAGCAGGTTTCGCTGGCGCAAAGATTCGGTAACTTTAGCCTCTTGCGGCCATCGAAGCTGCGCCCAATAGTCCTACTTGTGGGTGCGTGATAGCGAAGCACGGGATCTGCGAAATCAGCGGCTGAAAACGCCCTTTTGCTTCAAACGACTGACGAAATACGCCGTTTTGAAGAAAGGGAAGCAAACGCGGCGTCAAGGATCCAGCAATGTATATACCGCCGGTTGCCAGGAACGTTAAGGCCATGTTTCCCGAAAAGGCACCAAGTGTTGAACAGAGTTGATTGACGGCCATGGCACAAATGGGGTCGCGATTATCAACCGCCTGTCGCGTGATCACGACGGCCGGGTCTTCCATGACAAGTTGCGCGCGGGTTTCTTCCCGTACGAGCGGTGCCAGGGCGGGTTCGCTTGAAAGAAATCCGAAAATGTCCGCGAGGCCGCGCATCGACAATACGCGTTCGTAGGACACGCGTCCGTAGCGTCCCGCCAGATACGAACCAAGTCCTGCCTCAAGACCGGTTCGAGGCGTGAACTCGACGTGTCCGCCCTCGGATGGAATGACCTGGTATCGAGCTTCCGATGCAGACCAAACCAAAAATGCTTCGCCAAGACCCGTGCCAGCGCCCGCGACGGCCATCGGACCATTGGGCTTACGAGGCCCACCCCCAATCGGAACCAAATGTTCACTGCCAAGAACGGTGGCACCGAGTGCAATCGCCTGGAAGTCGTTGATAAGTGTTACGGATTCAATCTTCGTGCGTCGTTCGATGGTTCTTGCTTCGACGAACCAGGGTAAGTTGGTAACCTTGCAGGTCGCGTCCTGTACGGGTCCCGGTACCCCCAGACAGGCGCATCGCGGAAGCGTATCGGCTCCCAGACTTTTTCGCGCTTCGTGAAGAAAACGCTCGATGACGGCGTCGGCCGAGCCGAAGTCGGAACTGGTATAGCTCCGCTCGAAAAACGGCTGTTGGTCTCGAACGAGCGCAAGTCGGCACGTCCCTGCACTGATCTCTCCGGCAAGGACGATCAAGTGCCGACGTTTCCCGAGGAATCGGATTCCGCAGATTCAAGTTTGGTAAGCTTGTCGATTCGATCGCCATGGCGACCACCTTCGAAGGTCGCGGACAAAAAGGCATCGACGATTGGCAGAGCATCCGCTTCGGGAATCAAGCGCTCACCCAGACAGATCACGTTCGCATTGTTGTGAGCGCGGGCAAGATGCGCGCTCTCGGCATTCCAGGCAGACGCAGCTCGGATGCCGCGGATCTTGTTTGCCGCCATGCACATGCCCAGTCCCGAGCCGCACACGAGCACCCCAAGGCTGCTCGCATCTTCGCGCACAGCCCGTCCGACGGGGACCGCCTGATCAGGGTAGTCGGCCCGGTCTGCAGTGTGAACACCGTGGTCCTCCACCGAATGTCCGATGGCTGCTAAATGGACCGCAAGTCGGTTCTTGAGATTGAACCCTGCGTGATCACTGCCGACGTGGATTTTCATGATTTGAATACCGGTGCGCTCGAAACGCAGAACTCCGGCAGTATAGTCGTTCGCCATGAAACTGGCGACCTGGAACGTCAACTCGATTCGGGCTCGCTTGCCCCGCGTGAAGGCCTGGCTTGAAGCAGCCAACCCCGATGTCGTGTGCCTGCAAGAGACCAAGGTGGAGGACGCGTATTTTCCACACGAAGTTTTTACGGCGCTCGGCTACACCTGTGCGGTATTTGGGCAGCGCACTTACAACGGAGTGGCAATCGTTTCGCGCCTTCCGATAGACGACGTGAAGATGGGCTTCGACGACAGCGATGCCGATGTGGAAGCCCGTTTTCTATGCGCGACGGTGGCCGGGATCCGAATCGCAAATTTGTACGTTCCAAATGGCAAGGCGGTCGGCGATCCGAAGTTTGAATACAAACTGAATTGGCTGTCCCGCTTGCACGCATGGTTGGTGAAGCACGTAAGACCAGAATCGTCGCTCGCCCTTTGTGGGGACTACAACATCGCGCCTGACGATCGAGACGTTTACGATCCGATTGCCTGGCGAGATCAGGTCCTGTGTCATCCGTCGGAACGGGCTCGGTTTCAGTCCTTGTTGGAATGGGGACTAGAGGACGTGTTTCGCCGCTTTCATCAACAAGGCGGAATTTATACCTGGTGGGACTACCGTCAACTTGGCTTCCCAAAAAATCGAGGGTTGCGCATCGATCATCTGTTGTGCACGCCCGTACTGGCCGCGCGTATTCAGAGCGCAATGGTCGACAGGGAGGCACGCAAGGGCAAGGAACCTTCGGATCACGCGCCAGTTATTGTTGAAATCGTATGACAGGTGATCCGGCCATCCCGATGGCGCTCAACGAAGCCGTGAGGGTCTCGGCCCCGAATCCGTGGCAGTCGATGTTGGTGCCCGTGACAAGTTACTCGGGAGCGTCGATACATCGATCGATCGAAAATGGAGGCCCCCTCGGGGCTTTGGCAGGACATTTCGGCCAGTAAGTTCCTGAGCTCAGCGCCCTGTAGGGTTGAAAGTCCAGTGAAAATCAGGGTTTCTGAGGTGTTGACCGCATGGGTTCAAAGCTGTAGGTTTCCCCACCAATTTCAAGGCGAGAAGAAACATTAAATAATGGCCCGAGAAGAACACATTGAATTTCAAGGCAAGGTCATCGAGGTCTTGCCGGCGGGGAATTTCCGCATCGAGCTCGAAAACAAGCATCAAGTTCTTGCCCATCTGGGTGGAAAACTCAGAAAACACCGCATCCGCGTCGTGCTTGGTGACAACGTCACGGTCGCCTTGACGCCCTACGATCCGAATCGCGGTATCGTCGTATACCGAGGATAGCCGGTCCGGGAGGAGACACTTCCCATGGTGAATGAACGAGGCGCAATATCGGAGATGCGAACGGTTCGAGCGCCTTGGAAGCTGTGGTTGATCGTCGGCGTCTTCGTGGCTGCGGCAGCGGGGCTTTTTAGCTCGGGTGTATTTTCGCCGCAGCCGCCACACGAGCCTATCGCTATAGCGGTCGCGCCATTGCCACCCAAGCCCACCGACCCGGTGCAGCCAGGTGGAATAGCACCGGCCACGCCCCTCGACATCGCCACGCCGGGTGAGATGAGCGGCTCGATCGCACCACTGGTTGAGCGCGTTGAGCACGCCGTCGTTGCGATACAGAGCACCAAGATCATCCGTCGGGTTGTTCGTGAACCGCCCTTGATGGAATATCTGCGCGAGCGCATGGGTGGTCGTGCACCGACACGCGAGGACGTTCAAAGAGGTCTCGGTTCTGGTTTTATCATCAACAAGACTGGCATTGTGCTGACCAACAATCACGTCGTGGCGGGTGCAGACGAGGTCGAAGTGTTGCTCGACGACGGACGCAAGCTGGCCGCGCTGGTTGTTGGCAGCGATCCGACAAACGATGTTGCGGTCGTGAAGATCATCAAACCACCGGCCGACCTTCGTGCTGCGAATCTTGGAAACTCGGATGCGGTTCGTGTGGGTGACTATGTGGTTGCGATTGGCAATCCACTTGGACTCGGCAAGACGGTGACGATGGGCATTGTCAGCGCCAAGCATCGGTCACTTGGAACGTCTCTCGGCGACGTACCCGAGCAGTATCAGGATTTCATTCAAACCGATGCTGCAATTAATCAAGGCAACTCGGGCGGTCCACTATTCGACTTTGCCGGACGGGTGATTGGCGTCAACAGCGCCATCTTGAATCCGGCTGTTGCCATGAACGTAGGTTTCGCGATCCCCATCAACCTTGCGATGCAGATTGCAGGTCAATTGCAACGATCCGGACGCGTGTCGCGGGGCTTTTTGGGCGTGCAAACCGAGGATCTGTCGCATGACAACGCCTCGGCACTCGGCACCAATCAAAAGACGGGATCGTTCGTCGCGAGCGTGGTTCCTGGATCGCCCGCTGCCAAGGCGGGCATTCGTGCGGGTGACGTCCTGACCGAGATCGGCGGTCGCAAACTCGATCGCAAGAACGCACTTGCTCAGGCGGTTGCCACCCTGGTACCGGGTGCGCCGTTGGTCTTGAAGTATATTCGAGGGCCCCAAACGTTTGAAGTAAATGTCGTGCTGGACGAACGCGCATCGGGCGTCGAGTTGCGGGTTCTCGATATCGTGGTTACCCCTTTGAGCTCAAACGAAGCACGTGATGCTGGGCTCAACAGCGGACAGGGGGTTCGCGTTGTTTACGTCAATCCACGCGGGCCGACGAGTGGCGAGTTGCGCGACGGCGATATCATCATGGGCGTGAACCGAACGATTGCGACCGTCGACGTCCTGCAGCAATTCGAGAAGGCCCTGCTGCGGGGCGGTTGGGGTCGAGTGACCGTTCAGCGCAACGGGCAGCAGCTTGTTATCACGCTGGCCGGCTAGACCGCGTTCGTAGCGCCACGATCCGGGTCATAGGTTGTCGGCCGATCGTTTGTGTTTTCCTTCTTGAATTTCTCGATGATTAAAGGTGTAATCGTCGACTGGAGAATCCCATGAAACGCCTTTTCCTCGGCCTTGTATTGTTCTGTCTGTCGTCCGCCCCGGCACGTGCAGAGAACGTGCCTTTGCTCAACACGCTGACCAAGGCGGAAAAGAAAGCCGGTTGGCGGCTGCTATTCGATGGCAAAAGTTCGGCCGGTTGGCGGGGAGCGAAGAAGCAAACGTTTCCGGCAAAGGGATGGTTGATCGAAGAAGGTGTTCTGACAGTTCTTGAATCCGGTGGTGGCGAATCGGAACACGGCGGAGACATCGTCACCGAAGCCGAGTACGGCGAGTTCGATTTGAAGTTTGAGTTCCGCATTACGGAGGGCGCGAACAGTGGCCTCAAATACTTTGTTCAGGAGAGCTATGGCAGCCAGGGATCATCGATAGGCCTGGAATACCAGATGCTGGATGACGACAAGCACGAAGATGCCAACAAGGGTGCGGCAGGCAACCGTCGTCTGTCGTCACTCTATGATTTGATTCCTGCCGAGAAACGTTCGTTGCGCCCGATCGGACAGTGGAACGAAGGTCGGATCGTGGTCAAGGGCAGCCGCGTAGAGCACTGGCTCAACGGGTCGAAGGTCGTGGAATACGAACGGCTGTCTCAGATGTTCCGGGCCCTCGTGGCGCGCAGCAAATACGCGGAATACGTCGGGTTTGGTCAGCAACCCAAAGGTCGGATCCTGCTGCAGGATCACGGCAATCGCGTCTCGTTCCGAAACCTCAAACTGCGCGGCCGCTAGCGCTCGGCAAACCATCTTTTGCGTCGCGATCTGTTGTGGTGTTCTCGTACCGCCATCATTGTCCCCGACGTTTCGATGGCGGCGATTGCCTCGGCCGGATCGTCTGTCGCGGTTAACAGGTGCGGATCGTCGGGGCCGATCATCATCGCATTTCGCATGTTGTTCTCGATAAAGTCGAGCAATGGTCGCCAGTAATCCAGCCCCATCAAAACGACCTTTAAACGCTTTATTTTCTTGGTTTGAATTAGCGTGAGAGCCTCGAAGAGTTCATCGAGCGTCCCGAATCCACCGGGCAGGATGATAAAAGCTTGGCTATATTTGACCAGCATCACCTTGCGAACAAAGAAATACCGAAAGCTGACGAAGCGATCGACGTATGGGTTTGGTTGCGGCTCCGTGGGTAGTTGAATTTGTAGGCCGATCGATTTGCCGCCGGCCTCCCGAGCTCCGCGATTCGCGGCCTCCATGATCCCGGGTCCGCCCCCCGTCACGACAGTCAGCTTGGCCCGAGCCAACCGCTGTCCAACGTCGCGAGCCAATGCGTAATACGGATGATCTTCATCGAATCGGGCCGAACCGAAAACGGTGACGCACGGTCCAACGAAATGTAGAGCCCGAAACCCCAGTAAAAATTCGGCCGCGATGCGAAAGACTCGTATCACCTCGGCAAAGCGGCCTTCTGGCCCGGCTAGAAGTCGTGCATCGGAATGTCGGTTGTCCATGGATAGATCCGACTTGCGCCGGTGTCTCTGCATCGTAGCGTGTGAAGCCCCCAAGGTGGGGGAATTGGGACGAAAGGCATGGTGGAGATCCTCCACCCACTGAGTGTCACGAGCGTTCTTTTCCTGATCAGCGAAGAAATAGAATTCCGATCGACGTGGCAAGGTTTAGTCCCGAAAGTCCCCGTACCGCTTCAACCGTCGACCCATCGTTTCCCAAAGTGGCGTCGTAACCGGCTTCAAGCTGGAAGAAAAGGCACGCGTTTTGCGTAAGTTCCATTCGAACACCAGTGGCGGTATTGGCGTTCAATCCGAACCGTGTTGCGGCCGGTTGATGGTTGGTCTTCGCATCGATGAGCAAGAGGCGGCTACCGACAGCGACCGAAAAATAAGGTTGAAGAGGGCCATCGCGGTGGACGTACGACGCGCCCAGATCCCATCCGAACGTCCAGAGACGGGCCGTCTGGACTTCGGTTATCTGCGTCGACTCCTGTAAAGGCCACAACAAACGGGAGAAAATCCCAAGGTGGGGCGTCGCCAGCCACTGTCCAATCAATGCAGCGTGCGACGTTATGCCCACATCGCCTTCGTTAAAGGACAGCCGTGTTGCAGCGCCGAGCTCAACCGGGTGTCTGGGGTGTATGGGTTGAGTTTTCGCTTCCGGTGTTTTCGATGCGCCAGGCTGCACGGAGGGCGCCGCGGGCTCTGTCGTTGTTTCCGTTCTTGCAGGTTCCGCCGATGGGGCGTCAAACAGGGCACGAGCTTTCTCGATCACCATGATGAAATGACGACGGCGTTCGAGTCGCGTTGCCTTCAAAAGGTCGATTGATACCGTGACGACCGTCTTGTCGCGCAACGATGCAATCGTCGTACCGTTGGGCGACACGGAAAATTGGGGGGTCGTTGCGCCCGTCGTCATCGGTTCAAAACCGTAGGTGCCTAGTTCTTGCCGGAACTCTGCAACGATGGCGGGTCCCACGCCGTTGTCGACGATGCCTTCCGTCGGGGGCGTATCGGCATCGATTGCGGTCTGGGTAAAGAGGACGAGCAGTTGCAGCCCGAAAGATACCGCCATCATGGTCGATCCGGTTGCAGACAGGCTTGCGCAACCTTCAGGTGATCCCCGTGGGGATAGAGACCGATATATACCCGCGCGACGCGCCTCGACTCGGCGATGTCCCCGTCGCGTACGAGCGCCTCGAGCCATCGTCCGAGCGCCTGTTCGTGAAAGGTTCCCTCGGGGTAATTCGCTGCATATCGTCCAAACAGAACACCCGCGGAATGCATATTCCCCGAATCGAATGCCAGCCGTGCGAGCGCAAAGACCGCGTCGGACGCCTCGGGTTCCCTCGGGAAACGATCAAGCAAGGCTTGATAGGCTCGTTGCGCTTGCCTCAAACGACCTTCGTAGCGAGCCCTGTCTCCCTGTTCGAGCAACGCCGACGCGGTCTGTGTTACGATAGGATACGGGTCGGGTTTTGGCTCGCCGGTGTTGGGCGCTGCGGATGGCGGCTCAGCGTTGGCGACGCCCGTTCGTTCGACCGGGGGCGCAATTCCTCCGGATACCGATGGTTGAGGCGTCACAGAAAACGTTCCGGATTGTTCTGAGGCAGTCAGCCTTTGTCCGGCTCGAAGAGGAACGCCTTCTCCAAGCGCACCACCCGAGACACGAACTGAACCCTCGAAGAGATCCACCTCGATGGTTTTCTCCGTCGCGTTGTAGGTCGTGAGGAATCGCGTCCCTGTCACATTGACAGCGAATGCGCCTGCCAGCACAGTCCATCGGGTTTGTTCTTGATGTAAGACGTACGTTTTGAGGCTACCAGAAAGCAACCGAATCGTTGCGCCCTCGGGTTTGAGTGACTCAACCTGCAAGGTGGCGTTTGCCAGCAGCTCAACTTCGGACTTGTCGGAAAACCTCAACGCGAGCGAACGATCTTTGGGGGCATGGTGGATGGTCTCTGTGGGTTTCGTGTATTCGGAGGCGGTGTAACTCAACCGAGGAACGTCTCTCAGTTGGTGCC
>JAYUPZ010000048.1:0-2374 GCA_043759805.1 Myxococcales bacterium
CACAACGGGGAAATCAACACCCTCCGCGGCAACGTAAACTGGATGCGCGCCCGTGAAAGCGCGCTCGAATCGAAACTGTTTGGCGCCGATGTTCGCAAACTGCGTCCTGTTATCGACGAGACCGGCAGCGACAGCTCGATGTTCGACAACGTTCTTGAGATGTTGTGGATGGGTGGTCGTCCCATCGAACACGCGGTTATGATGATGGTTCCCGAACCCTGGCGGGGTCACGAGGGCATGTCCCCGGAGCGAAAGGATTTCTATCGCTTTCATAGCTGCCTGATGGAGCCCTGGGACGGTCCCGCGGCAATCATGTTTACAGATGGTCGCAAGGTCGGCACGGTGCTCGATCGAAACGGTTTGCGCCCTTTGCGCTACTACGTGACCAAGGACGGGCGCGTGATCATGGGATCGGAAGCTGGCGTTTTGCCGGAGATTCCGCCTGAGCTCATTGAGACCAAGGGCCGAATTCAACCGGGCCGCATGTTCCTCGTTGACCTCGAGCAAGGCCGAATCGTTCCGGACGAGGAAATCAAGGGTCATTACGCGAAGCAGAATCCGTACGGCAAATGGCTGGCGGACAATCTGACCTCGCTCGACGTTTTGCCTCCCGGCAAGCCGGCCGTGTTGTCGGACTCGGCAACGGTTGAGCAGCGCCAGGAAACTTTCGGATACAACAGCGAAAGCCTAACCCTTATCGCTCCCATGGCGGAGTCAGGCGCCGAGGCGATTGGTTCGATGGGCGACGACACACCGCTTGCGGTGTTGTCGAACCGTTCACGACCGCTTTACGATTATTTCAAGCAGTTGTTTGCGCAGGTCACGAATCCGCCAGTGGATGCGATTCGCGAAGAGCTCATTTTCGATATCGGTACGGCGATTGGCAAAGAGCTAAACCTGTTCGAGGCGCGTCCCGAGTCAGCCCATCAAATCGAACTCGATACGCCGTTCCTGCGCAACGATCAGCTTGAAACGTTGCGAGCACTCGACGGCAGTGTCGCTTCTCGGGGATTCAAGTCCGTCACCTTGCCAATGCTCTACGAGGTCGCTGGCAACGGACCGAAACTGGAAGCGGCTTTGGCTGAGTTGCAATCTTGGGCCGAGGACGCCGTTGAAACGGGTCACGACATCATTATTTTGTCGGACCGAAACCATGGCGCGACGATGGTGCCCATTCCGGCGCTCTTGGCCGTGAGTGCGGTCCACCATCACTTGCTTCGTTGTGGTACGCGAACCCGCACCTCGATCGTCGTCGAAAGCGGTGAGCCGCGTGAAGTGCACCACGTTTGTTTGCTGCTCGGTTTTGGCGCCTCGGCGATCAATCCCTACCTTGCCTTCGAGACGGTAGCAGAGATGCATCGGCAGGGCATGATCAAGGCGACACCCGAAAAAGCCGAAAAGAACTTCATCAAGGGCCTCTCAAAAGGTGTCACGAAGGTCCTGTCGAAGATGGGTATTTCGACGGTTCAGAGCTATCACGGCGCTCAAGTCTTCGAGGCCATCGGCCTCGATCCCGATCTTGTGAATCGTTACTTCACGGGGACAACCTCGCGCATTTCGGGCATCGGCATTGATGTCGTCGCGGAGGAGGTGGCCCGTCGCCATGCCCGTGCGTTCGTCACCGATCGCAAGGTTGTGAGACTCGGTCTCGATCCGGGTGGCTCGTACAAGTGGCGTAAAGATGGTGAATTCCACCTCACGAATCCCAAGACAATTCACTTGCTGCAAGACGCGGTTCGCACGAACAACTACGAGAAGTTTAAAGAATTCTCGAAGCTCATCGACGAACAGTCGCGCGATATCTGCACGTTGCGCGGACTGATGTCCTTCCGCAAAGCGCGTCCGCCCGTGCCCATCGAGGAGGTCGAAAGCGAAGACGCCATTGTGAAACGGTTCAAGACCGGCGCAATGTCCTACGGTTCGATCAGCAAAGAGGCACATGAGGCGATCGCGATTGCGATGAATCGCCTTGGCGGCAAGAGCAACACCGGCGAAGGTGGCGAGGATCCCGCACGTTTCACTCCGGATGCAAATGGTGACTCTCGTCGCAGCGCAATCAAGCAGGTGGCATCGGGCCGTTTCGGCGTCACGAGCGAGTACCTGACCAACGCGGACGAATTGCAGATCAAGATGGCCCAGGGCGCCAAGCCCGGTGAAGGCGGGCAGCTCCCGGGTTCCAAGGTCTATCCCTGGATCGCGAAGGTGCGCCATTCAACGCCGGGCGTGGGACTCATCTCGCCGCCACCGCACCACGACATCTATTCGATCGAGGATCTGGCTCAGCTCATCCACGATCTCAAGTGTGCCAACAACCGCGCACGCATCAGCGTCAAGCTGGTGGCCGAGGTCGGCGTCGGCACGGTCGCCGCAGGCG
>JAYUPZ010000049.1:0-2369 GCA_043759805.1 Myxococcales bacterium
CTGGGCCGCCGCCCGCCGCGTAGTAGCGTAATACGCCCCCGGTGGAGCCTATTCCGCCTGCCGGCGTTCCGCACATGGGCCGCTTGTCGTGGGCTTACACAGGTCACGAGATCTAGCGGACTCACACAGGAGGTCGCGGAAGTGGGAGGCGTTGCGATGGGATCATTCCGGCTGCCAGCGTCAACCAAGCTGGGAGACTTTGCTTGCACTCTGGCTACAACGCCGGATGGCGTGGTTCGATGTGTCCCACCATTGGGTCCCTCAAAGCCAGCATTCGCCAATCCAGCCTGCACCGACGAGGTCTGGCAGGCGAGTTGGCCTATCCTATCAGTCGGTGCCGAAGTCGATACGAACACTGTATCGCCAACAGTGAAGCAATACGAAGACCTGTTGCCAAAGGTGGTAAGTGGGTTGAAAGGCAGAGAGGAATACACAGGAAGACTCTTTGAACGCAAGGGGACAGTTTGTACTCTGAGCTCCAGTATTCCGACCTTCAAAATTCCGTACGCTCGATACAAAGGTGAAATTTCGTTCAAGGAATTTGAGCCCATGCCCATTGTTGAACGATGACTCTGACGAGCGCATGCGGTTCAGTGTTCGTGTAGAATCATGCCATCCATGTCGTGCTTTCGTCGTGCTTCACTCGTTGTGTTCCGTCTAACCAACGAAAATCACACGCGGCACGTTCGTTGCTAGGAGAAAGACTATGTTGAAACTGACGCGTATTTTCCTGCAGATCCAACGCGGCGCAAAGATGGCACCGTTGCTGCTTGTGGCGTGCAGCGATGGGGCACTTGATTCGAGCGATCGTAACACTGGCGGTCGCGGAGGCGCAGGCATGACCACGGGGGTTGGGGGAACAGGTGGAGCGCCTCCCATGCCGAAAGATTTTCGCCTTGCGTGTTACGGCGAGCGAAGCGACTTTACGAAGGGAATTCAAGGAACCTGTTGTGACCATCTCATCTGTCGTCCACCCGAGTCGGATGGAACGTGTCCGTCAAGCGATGGCAAGTGGTATGGCAACGGTCAATGTCTCTGCGATCCAGGTGGCGATCCCGAATCCCGTCGCGGACCCTACGCAAGCGATCCGGATAGTGACGCGGGGCCTGGTCAGTGCTGCTACGTCACGGCGGCGGTCGCATGCACGGGTGGGCCGGTTGATGGTCGACCCTTGCACGTGTCGCAGGGTATCCGAGTTCCCACCGTGATCACGCGCGGTGATTGGTGTTGATGGTGAGCGACAGCATAGACCGACCCGAGGACGTGGCGTTCTGGAACGCATTGCCAACCCTCGATCCAGAAGTTCTGTCGTCCTCGTCGCGTACCTGGTTGGCAGCCCGTTGGGCTCGCACGGCCCAAACGGAGCACGCCTCCATTGCAAGTTTTTCCAGATTCTCATTGCAGATGACTGCCGTCGGTGCGCCTCCTGAATTGCTGATTCGTAGCCATCATGCGGCAATCGACGAGGTTCACCATGCGCGTGTTGCGTTTGCGCTGGCCTCACGGTTTTCTGGACAGAAGCTGGGGCCCGGGCCTCTGGCCCTACACGGAGATTTGCTCGGAGATACAGCCCTTGCAGCCATCGCAATCGAAACGGCCAAGGACGGGTGCGTAAACGAGACACTGGCTGCAGCCGATGCAGCAGCCGCAGGCGTCGATGCCCGAGTGTCTGCTGTTCGTTGCGCGATGGCGATCATTGAACGCGACGAAAGCCGGCACGCCGAATTGGCATGGGCGTTTATTGGCTGGGCTGTGGCCTTGGCCGGGAATCGACTTCGAGACGACGTGGTTAGTATGATACGTCGAACCTGTGCCGAATACACACTCAAGCCCATCGGAGAACCGTTTCCGATGTCCGAGGTTTCAGGGTACGGATTTCTTGACCCCGAACGCGCACTTGCGGTCAGGCGTGATGCGGTTGCGCAGTTTATTCTGCCGGCCGCAGAAGCGCTTTGAACTTGCGGATGGCGGCTGTTTTGGCGAAATTCGTGTCTTCAATACGGGTGTGGATGACAGCCGCCTCTCGCTGCCCGGTGGCAGCGTCGATCCGTACTGCAAACTCGTCCAAAGCGCCCAGGCGACATTGGTGGGACCCGACGCTATCGTGACCCTAATCGACAGGGTACCGCTCTTTTCATACCGCCTGCGACGAACGATGAACTGCCGCGGCGACGCTGGGCACAAAGCCTTGCAAACGACCTACTGAGGTCCGCAAACAACGTCAACACAGCATCGGTTGATGTCTCGTTCGATGACTTCGCCAAGCGCATGAACGAAACGGGCTCAACGCGATCGACAAAGATGTGGATGCTCTTGCCGTTCGTGGGGGCTGTTGCGACGGGGCGAGCTGTAGGGGTGCTTGCGTGGAA
>JAYUPZ010000050.1:0-5082 GCA_043759805.1 Myxococcales bacterium
CGTGCCGGAGCGGGGGCACTCGCAAGCGCTCACCGGCACCGTACTGACAGTAAAGTGTTTCTATTTGGTAACACGCACGATGGTGACGTTACCTTGGCGAAGAAGGTCAGGCTCATCGATTCGGGTCGCGTTACATGAAATATCCCGCCGCCCAGACAAAGAAAACGCTATATTCAATTTTGTGCGGACGTGAAGATTCTACTCATTGACGACGACGCAGACTTGCGTGACACGCTTGTCACGGTGTTGAACAATGCGGGCCATTTGGTCAGCTCGGTTGGCGAAGGACATCAGGCCAAGCATCTTCTGGCCGATGGTACTTTCGATGTGGTGATAAGTGACATTCGTCTGCCGGGGATCGACGGCATGACGCTGTTGCATGACTCAAGGCAAACACAGCCGCTAAGCAACTTTATTTTGATGACCGCGTTTGCGGATGCCGCCGATGCCGTTCACGCGCTCAAGGGAGGCGCGTGTGACTACCTGATTAAGCCATTTGATCTGGATGAGTTGCTTCATCAGATCAACAGCATCGACAAAACAAGGACGGTCGGACGCGAACTCGCCCGGGCTCGACACGCTTTGGCACAGCGGCCTCCTAGCAACAGGTTGGTCGGATTCTCTGCGCAGATGTTAAAAATTCAGGCGCGTATCGAGCTGATTGCGCTCAGCGATGCGGCCACGCTGGTGACAGGGGAAAGCGGCACGGGCAAGGAATTGGTAGCACGCCTGTTGCACGACCGAAGCGCCCGCGCGTCAAAACCTTTCGTTGCGGTGAACTGCGCTTCGTTTCCGGATACCTTGATCGAGGCGGAACTGTTTGGCTTCGACCGAGGCGCGTTCACGGGTGCCGTGAAAAAGCGCGACGGCCGTTTCAAAAGTGCAGACGGCGGTACCCTTTTTCTCGACGAGATAGCGGAGTTGTCGTTGCCGGCACAAGCCAAGTTGCTCCGTGTGTTGCAAAACGGCGTGGTCGAGCCTCTGGGCACCAATGTATCCGTCAAGGTGGATGTGCGCGTCGTTTCGGCGACCCATCGAAACCTGCGAGAGCGGATCGTCAAGGGCCTTTTCCGCGAAGATCTATTTTATCGAATCAATGTTTTGGACGTATCATTGCCGGCGCTTCGCGATCGTCAGGGTGATCTACCCATCCTGATCCAATTTTTTCTAAAGAGTTTTGTCGGAAAAGGATTGGCCGGCGATGCTGCAAACGCACGCATGCCATTGATCTCACCCGACGCCTACGCCGCCTTGATAAACTACAGATATCCGGGCAACGTGCGGGAATTGGCTCACGCCATTGAACACGCCTCGGTTTTGTCCAACGGTATGGAGATAACCCTTGACCACCTTCCTGCCGTTATCGCCGTGGCCTCCCCCCGTCGGCCCGAGCCCACAGTAGTTTAGAAACATTTTTTGAACCAGGTTGTTTGCGGAGGTAGCGATGGATACGAAACGGATTCTTCTCGTCGAGGACGACCAGGATTTCAGGGAAAGCCTGCAGGAGGTTCTTGAGCACGTGGGGTACGATGTTTATCCTGCGAGAACAGGATCTCAGGCCACAGAATTCTTGGTGGCCAACCTTGCGTCTCCACCACACGCCGTGATCCTGGACTTGATGATTCCCATCGTGACCGGTTGGCAAATTATCGCGTTGATGAAAAACGACTCCGCTCTGCAGAAGGTTCCCATCCTGGTGATTACCGGTGTTTCGCAGGACATGCCGTCAGGAGCATCAATCGTGCTACGAAAACCGGTCGACGCCAGCGCGCTCGTTGCGGCGCTGGCGGGTGAGTTGAGTCGTATATCCCCCACCTGGTGACTTCGTTCAAGCGTCCGTGCGTAGCACAGACCGGACATCGCCAGGCGTCAAGGGGTGGGGCCGCCAAACCTTCCCAGGTCGAACCGCGTGCCGTCGGCATCCAACATCGAAGGATCTGCTGCGTCGGCGGCTGGGCTTGCTGCGCCGAGGTAAAAATTCCCGGCCGGCGCGTCCACGAACAGCGGATTCGCCGAGATGTTGCCGTTGGTTCCAGTGGGATTGGCCATGCCGGAAAAGGAGGCGGGCATGGTGTCGTTGTAACGCCATGTCGGAGCGGGCGTTCTTGCGTGCAGGTCGACAGCGACGCCGGTATTTTGGAATAGAATCGAATTGCGAATCGACAGTGTTCCAGGGTCGGTCGTGGCTATTGCCGAACCCGTACTTGCAGAATTGCCGTGGATGGTCACGAATTCGATCGTGCCAGTTGATTGTTCCGGCGGGCAAGGGCACATGGCTGTCCACGCGGACGGGATGTGCACAAAGAGAGCGCCACCGTTTCCCGAGGCGGTGTTGCCAGCGATGACTGAGTTGGACAGACGGAAGTCGGTCGAAGTGGCGGAGATCGCCGCGCCGTAAGCAGCCGTGTTTCTGGTGATGGTTAGAGCTCGCAGCGTGATGGGCTGAAAGTTGTCTTCGAGGGCAATACCGCCGCCGCGCCAGGCCGCCGTGTTCCCCGTGATCACCGCGTTCTCGATCAGCGCGCCATTCCATGGGCCGAGTACCGCTCGGATACCGGCGCCGCGGTCCGCCAGGTTGCCCGAAATCTCTCCGCCGCGCAGAACGCTCGAGTCATTGTCCATGTCGATGCCGCCACCGAATGTCGCTTGATTATTGCGGATGATGTTGTTGATGAACAGGCTTGCGACGTGCGAGATTCGTATGCCACCGCCACTGTCTGCGGCGCGATTTTCCTCGATCCGGTTACCCTCGACGTGGGCGTTGCTGTTGAAGAGGCGCAGGCCGCCACCATCGTCCAGACTTTGATTGCCGGTGATGATATTGGCGACGATCCTTGGGGTGCCCTCATGAACATAGATCCCGCCACCGTCGTTCGTGCAGGTGTTGCCACTAATTGTGTTACGAATAAAGTTCGGCCCGTTAAGACCCATGAAAACACCTCCTCCGGTCCAGCTCGCCCGGTTCTGGTTGATGAGGTTTTCCTCGATCGGACCTGCACTCTCGTGGTACAGCCCACCGCCTCGCAGCGCGGCCGTGTTGTACTCGATTTGATTCCTCCGGGTAACAATCGATCCGCCGATAACAGCTAGACCTCCTCCTTCGTTGGCGTCATTTTCCAGGAATTGATTGTCGTACATATCGCCCATGCTGCTGACGACCAGTGCTCCCGCGCCACGGCCGGAGGTTGTGTTTGATTCGAAGAGCGTTGTCGCGATTTGAAGTGTGCACGAACTGGCAGACAGACCACCGCCACCGACCTCTGCGCGGTTCTGACTGAGCACATCCCCCATCAAAGAAAGAACGCTGCCGGTACATTGAATTCCACCGCCCGTGGTTAGGCTGCTGCCAGATCGGATGGTCAGGCCTCTAAGTGTGAGCCCCGGGCCACCCGTTCCGGTCACGATCACACCTGAGCCGATACCGCCAGCGTCAAGGAAGGTCACGGCAGATCCACCGATGCCTACAATCTGTAACGACTTGCCCTCGATCACAAGCCGTTCCGGATAAATGCCCGGACAAACCTGAATGGTTGTTCCGGGCGCTGCGGCCAGGATTGCTGCTCCGATCGTGGCGAACGGCGCAACGCCATTTGCGCAAACATCAATCGTGTCACCTCCCGTGCCGACAACGCCGCCCGTGCCGACAACGCCGCCCGTGCTGACAACGCCGCCGGTGCCGACAATGCCGCCCGTGCTGACAACGCCGCCCGTGCTGACAACGCCGCCGGTGCCGACAACGCCGCCGGTACTAACAACGACGCCGGTGCCGACAACACCCCCCGTGCTGGCAACGCCCCCCGTGCCGACAACGCCGCCATTGCTCACAGCGCCGCCGGTGCCGACGCCTCCGGCGATAGCACCCCCGCCTAACCCGGTGGTGCCACCCGTGGCGATGTCAGCGTCGATGCCCCCGATGCCGCCGGTGCCGATAGCGCCTCCATTCGGAGCGGACCCGCCGGTGGCGGTGATGCCGCCGGTCGCATTGATACCACCGGTTCCGACAACGCCACCCAACCCAGAAGATCCGCCTATTCCATCAAGCGCCGCGCCGGTGTTTCTACCTTCGCATGCACACGTTATTAGAACGAAACCGGTCAACCAACGATACCCATTTAGAAATTTCATACATGAGGACACAGCAAGGCCCGTGCCGAATCCAGCATTGGCGCCGCAGATGGAACTCGAGGCGAATGGGAAGCCAGCCTTGTCCACGACGGGGCGAAGGGTCCAACGTTTGCCAGCCAAGCGGTTCAAAAGGTAACACGAGCTTTGATCGGAAGGTTACCTGTTGGTCCCGCATGACCGTCGTGTACTCGAAGTGTAGCACGATGCAGACGGGGACAAAGTGTTCCTCATGGATATGTGCAGCAGCACAAGCCGCAAGAGGGCATGGCTTTTCTGGGCACGGTTGGTGCAATGAGATGCTGTGGAGACCAAAACATGTGGAACATTGTGCTGAAATGGTTGGGGCTTGCAGGCTTGCCGGTGGCGCTGGTAGTTACCTATTGGACACGCACCCCGTCGGTGACTTTATCGGGTGAGGGGCCCGAACCTCCCCATCGTGTTAGATCGGGGGTACCCGAAACCAAACCGTATGAGTTCTCGCCGTTTCTGGTCGAATCACATGCGTCATTCTCTGCCTTTCCACGCGATCGGTCTGTCCCCGCGACGGCGTTTCTTACAGAGCCTTTTCATAGTGGGGTGCTGGGACAGTCGCTTGTGCGAAATTCCGGCTTGCGCATTGATGAGCCTCCAAACTTGAATCAGAAACGCGAGCGGCGTGCGACTCGGTTGATCCGACGGCCGTTACTGCGCGAGAGAATGGCGCCTGAGTCCGACAACAGAGCCAGGGGTCAGGTCGTCGAAAAACGCGAGCGGCAGCGAGCAATCGATCGTTGCGCCGGCAAGGGCGTTACTATTCGTGGATCCGCAACAGCTCCGTCTGGAAAACTGGCCTTGCGGTGGATTATCCGCACCGATGGCTCGCCAAACAACTTGGAAATCAGAGAGGACACGTTACGCGATTTGAAATTGTCTCGTTGCATCCTTAATGCCGTTCGCATGTGGAGATTCAGTCCGCCC
>JAYUPZ010000051.1:0-5080 GCA_043759805.1 Myxococcales bacterium
GCCTTCAGTGGTTGATAAGCCTCTATCGCGCCGGCTTGACAGGTCTTGAACGGATCGTGGTTCTCAACATCACCACGATCTTCTTTCTTCTTTTTCGAACACTCGGCTCATGGATTGCGATCAGGCACTGGCACGCCAGCGCCTACGGCTTTCTTGCTTTTCAACTCGCTGCCTGTTTGCCCGAAGTTATCGTATTTCGATTGCTCTTTTACCGGCGTTTTTCCATGCGCAGCGCACGGTTCTGGCCCGAATTCAATGCGCTGAAGGGCTCGCGATCCATGGCCGGGGGGATGGCGTTCCTGGCAGCCACGTGGATTGTGGTGAGTCAGTCCGACAAACTGGTTTTGTCATGGATGCTGGATTTGAAGGCTTTTGCAGCGTTCTCGATCGCTGTGACGCTGGCCGGCGGAATCAACCAGCTCGCCGCACCCATGCTTCAGGCCATGCAGCCAAGATTTGTGGCCCTCGTCGCGAAGGAACAATGGCTCGAAGTCGAAGATCTCTATCGGACCAGCAAGCAGGTGATGACGGTAGGTCTCTTCGGTATTGCAGGAACGATGGCCTGCTTCGCCGAACCGTTGCTTCTGGCCTGGACGGGGAATGCCGAGGTTTCACGCCGTGCGGCAGAGATATTGCCGCTTTACGCTCTCGGGAATGCGACGGCATCGCTGCTCGCGCTGGCGTTCTCGGTCCAATTCGCATTTGGCCGTCTCCGTTGGCAGCTTATCGGAAGCACCCTCTTTGCCTTCCTTTGGATCCCGGGCGGATTTCTGGCCGCTCGCCACGCGGGCGCTCGCGGCACCGGGTGGGTGTGGCTCGTTTGCAACGCGGCGTACCTGGTGCTTTGGCTGCCCTACATCCATTCAAAGCTCCTTCCGGGCCTCTGGCGACGATTGCTTGCACGCGATGTCCTTGCGTTGATTCTTGTGCAAGGCGCCGCGCTTGCGGCCTTTGCTTGGATCGGACTACCGTCGACAGGCAGGGTAGGACTTCTGCTCACGATTGTTGCCATCAGCGTGACCACGGCTGTCATTGGTTTGCTTGCCGGCAACAAGGCTCGACATCAAGCACTCGAGTTGTTCCGACTTGCTCGTAACCCGAGGTAGGACCAGACTCGGTTCAAGCCGTTCTGATGTCTGCACTTACACTGTCCGTTCCTGTCATTTCATTTGCCGCCCTGCTTTCGTTTGCGTGTGACGGTGGTTCGGGCGAAGGCAATAGCAGCCCGGATGCGATGGGCGAGACCCTGCCCACTGCCTTGGTCCCTGACGAGGATCTCACCGTACCTGGGGCGGGATACATCGCACCGGGAGCCCTCGCGTTTCGGGTGGTTGATGGCACAACCGGCGCGGTGGTGGCACCCGGAATCTTTTGGCAAGCACTATCCGTCGCACGGTTCGTTTGTGCGGGTGAAGTTCATGATGATTTTTTTGATCATTCTTTGCAATACCTGATTGCTCGAACGTTGGGGGCCCGCCAACCGGGCGACTTGACGATCGCCTTCGAGCAATTTGAGGTGGGATTCCAGTCTGTGCTTGATGGGTTCAGGGCTGGTCTTCTCGATGAAATGCAACTGCTCGCGCAATCGCAGTACGAAAAGCGATGGGGATTTGAGTGGCCACTGTATCGGCCCATTGTCTTTTTGGGGCCACTGCGGAATCATGCCTTGCTCGCCGCGAATCCCGCGCAGGAGCTCACGCGAAAAGTTGCCGAAAGCGGATTGGCTTCGCTCACGCAGGCCGAAGAAGTGCGATTGCCCGAACTCGATCTCACGGATGTTGTCCACCGAGAATGGTTCCGTGCGCAGATTTCGGGCGGGCATGGTGCAACGACCGAGGAACGCTTTGAGAACCTCTACGCGTCTCAGATCATTCGCGACGAAACCATGGCAGCACAGATTGTTGGGCGCCTCGGGCAACCCGGTGCGGAACGTCTCGTGGGCATCATAGGCAATGGGCACTGCGTTCGCCGCGGCGTTCCGCAGCGCGCCGCGCGGCGGGGGTTAACAGGTATCGTGACCATTGGGACGGCTGATGCGACCGGGTCCGCCGTGGACGAGGCACTGGCCGGACGCCTTTACGATTTCGTCGTTGTTCCGGGGTTGTGAAGGGTAGCGGCGCCGAGCCCGCCTGTTCCCGACCCTGAAAACGCCCGGATGCCCGAGTTTCCGGGCTCCCTTGGCGAGCCGTTGACACCCCGCGGGGTTTACCCTAGGTTTGCCGCGGCTTGGCCCTGCCTGCCGGACCTCAAAATGGCCTTGGAGTTTAACGAACAAACCAAACAGCACGTCGACCGCATCCTGTCTCGTTATCCAAACAAGCAGGCTGCGTTGATTCCCGTGCTTCACGTGTGTCAGGAGGAATTCGGACACCTGTCCGAAGAGGTGGTGGACCTTGTGTCGCGCACCCTCACGGTTCCCCACGCACACATCCATGGTGTCGTGACTTTCTACACGATGCTTCACGAGAAGAAGGTGGGCCGTCATGAGTTGATGGTGTGCACCAACATTTCTTGCATGTTGAAGGGTGGCTACGACATCCTTGAACATCTCGAAAAACGCCTTGGAATCAAGCGCGGGGAGACCACCGACGACGGTGGCTTCACCATCATCGAAGAGGAGTGTCTGGCCGCCTGCGCCAATGCGCCCATGATGATTTGCGGTTCCGAGTATTTCCTCGACCTCACCCCCCAAAAAGTCGACGAGATTCTCGTTCGACTCGGTACGGTCGGCAGCGATTCCGGTTCGGCGCGTCCGCGTCGAGCAACACCCATTCCCCGAAAAGCCTAGGAGACGAACGTGGCCTGGCCTGAAGGCAAAGATATCAAGATCGTCACCAGGAACTTCGGTGTACCCGGATCAAACAAGATTTCGGTGTACATGTCGCGCGGTGGTTGGCAGGTTTTTAACAAAGCACTCGCCCAAGAGCCCGCGGCACTCATCGAAGAGGTGAAGAAGTCGAACTTGCGTGGCCGTGGCGGCGCAGGCTTTCCCACGGGCATGAAGTGGAGCTTCTTGCCCAAGGATGCGCCAACGACCTATCTCGTCGTGAACGCAGACGAATCCGAGCCAGGCACCTGCAAAGATCGCGAGTTGCTTGCTCTCGATCCTCATCTGTTGCTCGAAGGCATGCTCATCAGCGCCTACGCCATTGGCTGTAAACACGCCTACATCTACATTCGCGGCGAGATGATGCGCGAGGCGCAAATCGTACAGACTGCCATTGACGAGGCCTACGACGCAGGTTTTCTCGGTAAACCCCTCCAGGTCGCCGGAGGCAAAACCTTCAAACTCGACATCACCCTGCACCGCGGTGCAGGTGCCTATATCTGTGGCGAGGAAACCGGTCTTTTGAACTCGCTTGAAGGCAAGCGGGGCTGGCCGCGCATGAAGCCTCCGTTTCCTGCCATCAAGGGTCTTTTCGACGCACCCACGGCCGTCAACAACGTCGAGACGATCATGAACCTTCCCGAGATCATCTCGAAGGGCGCGGAATACTTCGCGAAGATCGGCATGAATCGCTCGGGCGGCACGCGCATCGTTTGTGTGTCGGGCCACGTGAAAATGCCCGGCGTTTATGAATTGCCGATCGGCATCCCCTTCCGCGAGCTCGTGTATGACGTTTGCGGCGGTATCCCGAATGGACGCAAGTTCAAGGGTTTGATCCCCGGCGGCAGCTCGATGCCTCCGCTTGACGAGAGCGAGCTCGACGTACCGGTCGAGTTCGATGCGCTCATGACCGATCCCCGGATTAAAGACGTCGAGATCAAGCCCGGTGTACCGTTTGATCTGGGTGGCGGTCGTCGTTTGAAGACGATGGCAGGCTCGGGTGGCGTTGTCGTGTTTGACGATTCGACCGACGTGGTCAGGCTTTGCGCCCGAATCATGCAGTTTTACGCACACGAATCGTGTGGCCAGTGCACGCCCTGCCGAGAGGGCTCGGGCTGGCTTGCGCGGGTTTGCAAACGCGTGGCAAGTGGCGAAGGACGTCCGGGTGATGTGGAGCTCATGGCCAACGTTGCCGGTGGCATCGCGGGCAATACGATCTGCGCACTCGGCGATGCAACCGCATGGCCGATGTTGGGCTTCCTCACCAAGTTCCGGGCCGATTTCGAGGCCAAGATTCGAAAGGTGGCCTAGTCGTGCAAGCCGCGAGTTTTTGGCAATCGATGGTGTTCCTGGTTCTGTCCGCAATGACGCTGGGTCTCGCGGTTTTCACGATCACGCGGACCAACCCGGTTGCGGCGGTCATGTCGCTCGTTGGAACGTTCGTGGGCCTCGCCGGCATTTACGCGAGTCTTTCTGCACACTTCCTGGCGATCATGCAGGTCGCCGTGTACGCGGGCGCCATCATGGTGCTCTTCATCTTTGTCGTGATGATTCTAAACCGTGACGACATCGCGCCGGTTTCGTGGCGAGGCATTCTTTCGCGAGGCCTCGGCGTGGTGACGACGGCCTGGGCATTTTCGTTTGTCACCTTGCTTGTCGTCCGCGCCGTCTCGCCCTCCGTTGGCGATGGCAAGATCGAAGGTTCCGGAAAGCTCGCCAAGTTGCTGGGCGTGCCCGCAGATGTGGATGTCGCGTTTGGCACGGTGAAATCCATCGGCAAGGGCCTCTTTACCGAATACGTGTTTCCCTTCGAGGCGATATCGGTGTTGCTCCTGGTTGCCATCGTGGGTGGTCTCGTGGTCTCCCGCTCAGCCAAGCAGGAACACGACGCCGAGGCCGTTGCGGAACGTGACAAGGCCGTTCGCGCACAGATTCGTCCATCGTCCATCGTGGGCGAGGGCACCGAAGAGGCCGATGCGGCCCACTCTCATGCCGCTGCGGGGCACCACTAATGCCAACGACTTACTACCTCATGCTCTCGTTCGCACTTTTTGTCGTCGGAACCGCCGGCGTGCTCTTGCGTCGCAACGCCCTCATTGTGCTGATGGGGATCGAACTTCAACTCAACGCAGGGAACCTGGCCTTTGTGGCTTTCTCCCGCGCGCTTGGCAATGATGGCGGTCAGGTCTTTACCTTCTTCGTCATCGCGCTTGCCGCAGCCGAAGCGGCCGTGGGCCTGGCAATTCTCGTTGG
>JAYUPZ010000052.1:0-5080 GCA_043759805.1 Myxococcales bacterium
CTTTGTTTTGCGGTTGCCTGCACCGACAAATCAGGCGGTGACACCTCCGCGGCTGGCGGCTCTGACACACAGGGTGGCAGCAATGCTCAGGGCGGCGCGGCAACAGGCGGTACTGCAACGGGCGGCAGTGCAAATGGCGGCAGTGCAAACGGCGGCAGTGGTTCGAATGCGAAAGGTGGTAGCAGCGGCTCCACCAATCCGGACGCAGGCGCCGGCGGCCAGCCGACTCCGGACGTCTTTCCGCCAACCGGAATGGTCGCCATGTTCGTTGCCGCGGGCAGCGAGGGCCGCAACGTGATGTCCTGCGACGACGGTCTGACCTGGAAGGCTCACGATGTATCCATCGCCGTCAAAGATGAAGCCAACGGAAAAGGCCTCGCCTTCGGACACGGTGTGTTCATGCAGGTGCTGGGTTGGGGCGCAGTGTGTTCATTTCTGCGAACCGAGGACGGCGTGACCTGGGAACGCTTGAGCCTGGCATCCGTGGGTCTACCCAACATGTCGGAATGCGGCGGCATCACCTACAACGGCGACGGGTTCACGATGGTGCACTGGGGCGGCGTGGCCTATGCCTCAGACCGCAACGGTCGTGTCTGGCGCAAAATTGGTATGTTCAACAACAACAACGAACACGTTCGTGAGATCGCAGGTGACGGTCCTTCTCCGGGTGTCATTCTTGCGGGCGGCGCCAACGATCCATCGGGTGCGATAAAGAACCCGCCTCACGTGAGCATCGATGGCGGCAAGACCTGGAAGACCACGCCCGGTTGTTCCACCTTGCATGCGATCTCGATCGGACAGGAAGGTGGAGGCGCGTTTGGTGCCGGGCGTATGGTTTATGTCGGCTACAAGGGCGAGGTTTGCACCAGTACCGACATGGCGAGCTGGCAAGAAGCGCAACTGCCCGGAATTTCCGGCAGCTTGCAAGGCAAGGTCAATTTCGACGGCGAGCTATTCTGGGCTGCCGATGGTGGTCGTCTATTTGTCAGCACCAATGGTATCACGTGGACGGTGCGCACCTTGCCGAACAATATTCGCATTCACGCAGTCGCTAAAAGCCACCTGGGTACCTATGTCGGATTCAACCGGACGACGTCGCAGTTCTATCGTAGCACAAATGGTATGACCTGGACCGCCGCTACCACCAGCCCTCCCGACGGCCCGGACTTGTACCGAATCCTGCACGGCTACGGAAAGCCGTCGGCCGACTGTCGGCCTCGCTAGAGAGGCAAGCGCGCAGCGAACCTGGATGCTGCGTGAACCACGGCAACGTTGTCTTTCGCAATCTCACGAAACGACGGCGTGATGAGATCGTGTTGCGAAGTCGCTTCCCAGAACTGCTTCGCTGCGCGGCATACCGTCTCCCAGATCTCGCCATCGGCAGGTTCCGGGATGGGCGCTTGCAATCGTGATACAGGTGGGAGTTCTCCTTGTCTGGGTGCGTACCGGGCGGGCCCCATGTCATAGGTTGGCGCCAGACCAACAGGGGAAAGGCCTTCGGTGAAAAACGAAAGATTGCCCGAATGCATGTCACTGTTTCCGATCAAGGCGCCAAAACGCTGTCGCCAACGCACGAGAGGCAAGACGTCTGGCGCAATCACCTCGGCTGACGCGAGCGCGCGGGTTGAATCGATCCACTGACCCGAAACCCCGACAAACTGGGCATCGAGCGCAAAGAGAGAGATGACGCCCCGTCGTCCATGGTTGGGTAGTCGGTCAAAGCGAGTGCTTTCGAGGAAGACGCGATCGGAACTGACAATGAGCTCACTTTTCGCAGCATCGTGTCCATTTTGCCGCATCGTCTCGAGTGCGATGTGCTCGGCAATCAGTAGATCGGCAATGCGTTCGGAGGGGGATCCATCGCGAGGCGGCGAAAATTTCACAAGTGAGGCCTCGCCATCTGCGCTGCGCCTCACAAGGAACTTGGGTTGTTCCCCACCCGCCGACGAGCCCGGCTCACCGATGGATAGAACAGATTCCGCCATCATGGGATAGCGCACTTCTCGGTCGGCATCGGAAACGTACGACGTTTTCTGCGTTTGCGCGAGGTGTCGTTGAAAAGCGATATCGCCAATGATGAGGTTGCCCGGCAATTCCGAACCGAAGCGGCTGCAATAGGCAACCGTATTATCGGCAGTCCAGTGGCTGATGTCGGGGTGAAAATGCAGCTCGGGATGCTGGCGTGGCACGAGTCGCCCGAGGAATCCGTTGGGCCGGAGATCATGCAAAAAATACGGAAGATCCGGGAAGTAGCCGCCCGGGATCCCTGCTCCCCGGGACTCAAAGAAAAAAGCTCCCGGCAGGGCTCCGTGCAGGGTGCCAAGGCGTCGGGCGCTGCCATCGGGCATCACCTCCGTCAGGGTCACCGCTGACCCGACATCGAGAATTTCGCGAGCGCCGATGTAGCGGGTCGCGCGCGCCCGTCCCGTCACGATCAGCCGATCCCGCCAGGTTTTGACCAGGCGAGAGAGGGTGGCGGGGCTGGCGTCTATCGCCGTACAGGCCTCATCGGCCCGGGCAGGGCCAGCAAGCAAACGGTTGCGGAGTTGTTCCCACCTTCGGTCTAAATCCGAGCGAATCATGAAACGAAATAACTATCGCATAAATAATTAAATTTATTGAATAAATATGTTTTCCGAACATGTATATGCAACGATACTAAGGCGATTACAATAAACGAATGCAGGCGGCGCCTGTGGGGGACTTGATGATGACCGATCTCAATTCGCTGCTCGTCCAGATTCGCGAATTCGTGGCTGAACGTGAATGGCAGCAGTTTCATGATCCGAAAAACCTCGCGATGTTGCTCGCCTCGGAAACGGGTGAGCTGGTGGCCGAGTACCGATGGGTGGCGAATACGGAATCCGACGCACATTCGCAGGCGACCGGTGCGCGTGAACGCATCGTGTCCGAGATCGGCGACGTGGGCATTGCGCTGTTAATGCTCTGCGATCGGATCGGGGTCGATCTGGCCGCGGCCATGTCCGACAAGCTGGCAGTCAACGCGCAGCGATACCCGGCCGAGACCTTCCGGGGTCGCGCTGACCGGAAGTAAGGGTGTGGAATCCCCTTCCAGTAGCGGGCTTTCCTCGCTTTTGAAGATTCCCATTGCCCACTCCCCTGGCTTTAGGGTCCAATCCTTCATTCCGAAGGAGACCCCATGCTTTTGACCCCATCTCAGGCTGCCGCAGGCGGCCGACGACTCTCGAATGGAACTGTTGCCCTCTTGGCTGTTGCTGGAATGGCCTTTGCCTGCGATGGCGGGAGCAATTTAGGATCTGGCAGTCAGCCCGACGGCGGAACCGGCGGTCGAATCGGCGGCTCGGGTTTAGATGGTGGAGGCCTAAAGGGAGGCGGGTTTGACGTGGATGCGAGACCTCCGCGCGAGCCGCCGGCCGTGAACAAGGACGCCACCAAGCTTCCTTTCCCAAACAAGGCTCGTTTGATCGGTGACCACGTCTCGGCCTGCAGCAACCAGTCTCCCGAGGGAGCGACGTTGCAGTCACAAGTCGGAGATCGCTGGTGCGGTTTCTTCGTGTCCGGAGAGTTGATTGGTCAATACGAGCTTTGGGTTTTTAACCTCTCGCAAACGGTGCGCGCGCCGAGTTCGGTGTCCTGTAGCGATCCCGCGGGAACCCACTGCCGACGTATGACCACCAACCTGTGGACTGCTGACCCCATGGGCGGCCCGTCACACCCAAGGAGCCACGGCTTTCAGGGCGACACGCTTATTTACTACGCAGACGCGGTTTCGGGTCCTGACGATCTCTATAAGGGTTACGTTTACGGATGGCGCCCCGGTTGGACTCAGCCGCGCCGGTTGACCGACAAGGCAGGCGTCCTCTGTGCGGGCCACCCTCGAGCTCCGGTCGCGTTGTGCCTTGGCAATGTCGAGGAGGACGAGACCCAGCCCTTCGAGTTCGATCTTTTCGCGGGCACACTTTCGGACAGCGCGGACTCGGCACTGCCGTTCATCGATCGCATACATCCCGACACCGGGGGAGCTGAACCCGTCACCAAGTGGCGCGGTTCGTTCAACCGCGCAGGTGATACGTTTGTCTACTCGACCGGCCGGACGGACAAGGATCGTGAAAACCTCTGGGCCATTCCGGCAGCGCAGCTAAAACCGGGCTTCCAGTTTGATGCAAGAGGAACGACGCCGTTGTTAACGAACGCAGCCCGCTTCAGTGTGTCGCGTGATGGCAAGAAGATCTTTTATCTTGAAAACTTTGTCTACTCGTCGACGGGTGATCCGACAGGCGTGTTGAAAATGGCGGACTTTCCGAGCGCTGCCAATCCAACCGTCGTGTCCGACAAGGTTGGTAACTATATCGTTCTCGGTAAAGCCAATGTGGATGCGGGCCTCGGGTTGTTTTACGACTTGGCCGGCGGGAAAGGCACATTGAGACTTCTTGCCAATCCAGCCGCGCCGGGCGACTACAAGACCATTGCCAGCAATATTGGCAGTGCACTCGTGACCACGGATCAAAAGTACACCGCATTCAGCCGCGAAATCGACGACATGACGGGTCTTGGCGATCTTTCGATTGCCGACAACACGCGAGCCACCAAGGACGGTGCGGCTCCAGCATGTGTACTACAGGCCCGTTTGCGTACTGAGTTTTTCGGCACGCCCTTCCTCGAATCGAATGGTCTAGTCTTCTGGGCTGACGATGTTGATACGCAGTCGCTGGTTGGCAAGGGTATGGTTGCGAATCCGGCCAACTGTTCTGGAAAGCAGCAGTTCGCAACGGATTTAGATTATTGGTTCACCGTGGGTGACCGAGGCATCGTCTTCACCGACAGCACTGATATCGACATCGCAACCATACGGATGGCGGAGATCAAGAACAACGTTCTGGTTGTGCCTCCGGGTGGTTTGCCGCCGATTCAGGCCGGCGCAAACCGCTTCTACAACATGATGTTGCCCGAATACGGCACGTTGCTTTACGAACTGAGCAACACCGGCAAGCCGGAAATCGAGGGGCTCTACACGTACAAGCTGCCGTTCGCGCTTACGCCCACGGTTAACCCCGACGGCGGTGTGTCGGACGCAGGCACGGACTGAGAAGTTCTCCTT
>JAYUPZ010000053.1:0-10707 GCA_043759805.1 Myxococcales bacterium
ATCCGTGCTCACCAGGCGAGGCGGATCTTCTTTGTTGTTTTGCGGCAAGAAGGACAGCAACGTTCGTAGCCCTTGCAAACAGCTTTGTTCGTCCTCGAACGCGCGGTGGGCCACGCCGGAACGCGCTGCATGGGTATGTGCACCGCCGAGTTCTTCCTTGCTGACCTCTTCGTGTGTCACCGTCCGGATGACCTCGGGTCCGGTGATGAACATGTGGCTCGTGGACTCGACCATAAAGATAAAGTCGGTAATCGCCGGCGAATAGACTGCGCCACCGGCGCAAGGTCCAAGCACCGCGGACAGTTGCGGAACAACGCCCGACGCCATCGTGTTGCGCCAAAAGATCTCTGCGTATCCGCCCAGGGAAACCACGCCTTCTTGGATCCGTGCACCACCCGAATCGTTCAGTCCAATAATTGGTGCGCCCGTGCTGAGTGCGAGATCCATGATCTTGCAGATCTTGGCGGCATAGGTTTCCGAAAGTGAGCCTCCGAAAACGGTGAAGTCCTGTGCGAACACAAACGTACGACGGCCTGCAATGGTACCGTGCCCGGTCACGACGCCGTCGCCCGGGATCTGTTGATTTTCCATGCCGAAGTCGCGGCAGCGGTGGGTGACCAGCTTGTCGATTTCGACAAAGCTGCCCGGATCAAGCAGCAGAAATATGCGCTCCCGTGCGGTCAGCTTGCCGGCCTGATGTTGGCGCGCGACTCGATCGGGGCCGCCGCCAGCTTCGGCCTGGGCATGGCGTGCTTGCAAGAGCGCGACGAGTTCGGCGTGTGTGGCGCTCACGATGCCCAATCCGGATTGAGGCGCAGCCGAACATAGGCTGCGATTCGGCTGCGATCCTCCGGCGTCATGCCGTGCAACAACAGTCCTTTGCAACCCAGATTGCCTTCTTCTTCGTCCGCTTCACCGAGTACCTGCATGGGTCCTTCCGCCTGCACCTGATGCGGGTCGCCGGGCAACGAAAATCGCACCTCCACCGGTTCATCGGGCTCAAACGGCGCGGGTGTGTCGAGTTCGATGAACCCGTCGTTTAATCCGCGACTTTGCCGGAACACACGGCGGTGGGTGCCTCGAAGTTCGATCACGAGGAGTGCAAGTGCGAGTGGCCCGCGTGGGGTTGCTGTCACGCGGTCAGGCTAGCACGACAGGGAGCATGCCCACCAACGCCATGAAGCGCCGGGCGTCTTATACCGGCGGCTGCGCCTGCGGCGTCATCCGTTATGAAATCACTGGTGAACCGATTTTTTAGAACGAATGCCAATGTCGCGACTGTCAGCGCAAAAGCGGGCACAGGACACGGATCGTATCTAAGCTTCCCAAGCAAGCTGCACGTCACGCTCAAGGGGGAGGCTGCGCAATGGGACATCATCACTGATAGCGACCAAGTGAAAATGCGCGGCTTTTGCCCCACCTGCGGATCACCCGTTTACCTAGCGTTTGCGGCGATGCCTGATCTGTTTACCATTCATGCCGCCAGCCTCGATGATCCAAGCCGATATAAGCCGCAGGCGGTGACGTACCACGCGCGCGGTTACGCTTGGGACCACCTCGATCCCGCCTTGCCTAAGTTCGACAAAATGCCGTAGCTACCCCCTGTCATCGGCTGGCCCGGGGCCAGGTTACAATACGGGCTTTGGCAAGAGCTGCCGGGCTCGCGTTCGCACCGGCGAAAGTGGTGATTGACTGGCCAGTTCCAAAATGGGCGCGAAGGCCTTCGCATCGCGTGCCGCGAGGCAATCGAGCAAGATCACCAGATCGTCGGGTGCCGCACCGGCTGATCTGGCGAACCGCCTCGCCGCGGTGGTCAAGACGGCGGTTGCCTGTGCATTTGCGGTGGCATCACACAATCGGGCGGCGGCCGCAAGTGCAACACGCGGATCCGCATCTTCCATCACGGGCAACAATTCATCGGGTGCAGCGGGCAGGGCGAGTACGGCTGAACGTCGGAGCTCTGTTGAACTGTCGGTTAAAAAGGGTCGCACCGATGGGCGACAGTCGATGCGCAAGGTGCTGAGCAGGGTCAACGCTTGCAACCGGGTCGACGTCGGTCGTTCTGAATCGAGTGCAAGTTCCGCGGTGGCCGAGCAAATTTGTTCAGGCAGGTTTCCGGGCAATTCCCAACGTTGCCATTCCCCCACGTCCACTGCGGCGAGCGCGTGCCGCAACCCGGCGAGGGCGCCCGCGACCAGCAATTCGCTCGGGTGATGCAACAGCAACGCCATTTCAGGTGCAAGGCGCAGCGGGTTTTCAATGGTCGTGGCACCAAAAAGTGCTGCCAGTGCCCGCGACTCGACCTCTGTATCGGTCTTTTGGTTTGCACCCTCTTGCGCCGCTTGAAGCATCGCCGACGCAAGCCGTGCTACACCCATTCGATTCACCAGGCGTGCCGCCCCATCGCGATCGCCCCGTGTACTGGCCTCGGAAAGCGTACCCCAATCTGCCAGAAACCGACCCGAGTGGGCGTCGAAGGACGAGGCCGCAACGTCTTGCGAACCCAGGATCAGAATAACGAACGAGAACAACAACCGCTTCACGACGGCAAGCATACCGCAACCGTATCATCGGAGCAGTGCTGTAGTAACAAATCGACGATCTCGATGGACACGGTAAACTTGCTCTGTACAATGTACATATGACTCGGTACAGCGTGACAGAAGCGCGCAAACAGATTGCGCGTGTGCTGGATGACGCGGAGAAGGGCAACGGCGTTCTTATCGAGCGTAAAGGCGTCTTTTTTCGGGTCTTGCTGGAGACGTCGAATCGACTCCCGCCTCGATCTCGTCGCCCGCCCCCGATCGAAGTTCTAGATCCCGCAATTGACGCCGGCGACTGGTCCTGGGACGTTCAAGCCAAGGGTGGAATGAAGTTCGTTGCGACGCGAAAAAAGCGATCACTGCGGTGATTCTGCTCGATACAAACGCGCTAATCTGGCTTCTCACTGATCACAAGCGGATTGCCAAACTTCCCAAACGCGAACATAGGTATTACGTTTCGCCGGTAAGTTTGTTGGAGCTGCGGTTTTTGAACGAGCTGGGTCGCATCCGCTTCCGGAGCGGAGATCTGGATCTCAGTCACGATCCCCGAATCGTCGTGGACGATCCTTCGACGGTACAACTGTTCGAGCACGCCTGGTCGATCAACTGGACGCGGGATCCGTTCGACCGACTTATCGTTGCACACGCAAGCTTGCGTGGATGGCGACTCGCGACGTCCGACGCAAACATCGTCAGCCATTTGGGACCAAAAGCGACGCTCGAACTGTGACTTACACGAGGCGCGACTTCACAGCAGCGCTTGCGATGAGGGTGTTGACCGACTTGCCGCCCGACATCACGAGATCGGCGGTGAGGACGCCGTCTTCCACTGCGCGATAAACCGCTGCTTCAACTGCGGTCGCCTCGGCGTCCAGACCAAGCGAGCTACGCAACAACATCGCCGCCGAGAGGATGGTGGCGTAAGGATTTGCGATGCCCTTGCCTGCGATGTCCGGTGCGCTGCCGTGGATGGGCTCGTAGAGGCCCATCTTGCCATCACCAAGCGAGGCCGATGGCAAAAGGCCCATCGAACCCGCGATCATCGACGCTTCATCCGTGAGGATGTCGCCGAACATGTTTTCGGTAACGATGACGTCAAAGCTGGCCGGCCTCCGCATGAGGAACATTGCGCAGGAATCGACCAGGATGTGCTCGAGTTCAAGTTCCGGGAACTCTTCGCGTACCAATTTGTCGGTGACCCGGCGCCAGAGGCGTGAGGTTTCGAGCACGTTGGCCTTGTCGACCGAGGTGAGCTTCTTGCGGCGGGCCATCGCGGCGCGTGCGGCCACACGGACCACCCGCTCGACCTCGTGCTTCGTATACGTACACAAGTCAGAGGCGCTGTCCTCGGTCTTTTTCTTCTCGCCGAAGTAGATGCCACCCGTGAGTTCACGCACGACCAGCAGATCGACGCCAACGAGAAGTTCTGGCTTGAGTGGCGAAGCGGCGAGGGTGGCCGGGGTCAGACGCACGGGACGAAGATTGGCGTAGAGGCCAAGTGCCTTGCGAATGCCCAGCAATCCTTGCTCGGGCCGGACGTTCGCATTCGGGTCGTCCCACTTGGGTCCACCGACAGCGCCCAGCAACACCGCATCGGCGCCTTTGCACGCAGCGATGGTTTCTTCGGGTAGGGCTGTTCCGGTTTTGTCGATGGCGATGCCACCAATGAGAGCCTCACGAAATGAAAAGTCGTGTCGGAATTTTTGCGCAACGGCTTGCAAAATTTCGACAGCACAGGACGTGACCTCAGGGCCAATCCCGTCGCCGGGCAATACAGTGATGGTTGCTTTCATGGTTGAATTCGAGGCGCTTTGATACCGCTCTGCGGCCGAGCTTGCAAACGCAATCGACCCGGGCGCACACTGCTGTCAATTCTTGGGGGCGCGCGTTGTGTATGCGCGAAACGGATTTGCAGAGAACCACGTCAGATTCAGAAAAATCGCAGGGAGCGGCGTCGGAGACAGATCCCGTTGTGTTGCGTCGCGAAATCGAAGTTTTGCGTGCCGAACTCGCCCAGGTGCACGACGTGCTCCTTGCCGAGCGCACCAACCACCGGGTTCTAATCGAGGGTTTACCGCTTTACGTCTTTCACAAAGATCTCGAGCTGCGCCACATCTACGTCAGCGAAAATCTGGCGCGAAAACTCGGCCGAACTCCGGCCGAAATGGAAGGGCATCGCGACGTGGACCTGTCGCCAGGGCTCGGCGAAAAATATCAGACCGACGACAACTGGGTCATTCAGACCGGTCAGGTTTTCGAGGATTACGAAGAGCACACACCGATCGACGGCGAGCCGACCTACGTCCAGACGCGCAAGATGCCCATGCGCAACGCCCGCGGCGAAATTGTGGGTGTTCAGGGCTGGTTGTTTGACGTTACTCCCATCAAGGCCGCCGAACTGGCTTTGCAGGCCCGTTCCGACCAGCTCGAAAAAGCAAACAAACTGTTGCAGGAAAACCAGGCGCAGTTGCTCGCATCGGAAAAGATGGCCTCGTTGGGTCGTTTGACCGCAGGCATTGCGCACGAAATGAACACGCCACTGGCAGCGGTTCGGTCGGCGTTGAGTGAGGTGACCGAGCTGATGGCGGAATATCAGCGTTCGCTCGGCGATTCAGATGTGACGATCGACGATCACAAGGAGATCGGTCACGACATGGAAAAAAGCCTGACGCTTGCCAAAAACGCTGCCGCTCGCGCGAGTGCGTTCGTGCGCGGGATCAAGTCGCAGACGCGAAACGTGACGGGCCAGATTCATGTCGATTTCGACGCCGTGATGATCACCAGCGAGTCGCTCTTGTTGCTCGGCCATTTGGTGCGCAGTTCAAAATGCGAGCTGGTTTTTGAGACAACCCTGCAAAGTTTTCCCCTTGTAGGTATACCGGGGCGGCTTGCGCAGGTTGTGACCAATTTGGTTACCAATGCGTCCGACGCGCTCAGGGACAAGGGCGGGGGACGCATCGAGGTGGGGATGGCGGTGGAACCAGGCGGACTGTGCCTGAGCGTCAAGGACAACGGCACCGGTATCCCCGTCGAGCTGCATCAGAAGATTTTCGAGCCAATGTTCACCACGAAGCCTTTCGGTGAAGGAACCGGGTTAGGCTTGTCCATTGTGAACGACATCGTCACCGCAGAGTTTGGTGGTCGCATCGAATTGCACAGTGAATCTGGCAAGGGGACGACATTTCTGATTCACTTACCCACTCGTGAAGGGAGAATGAATGGCGCGTAAGATGGGCACCCTGCGTGCGACGGGTCGAACGATCCTTCTGGTGGATGACAATCCGGAATATCTTGAGGCGACCGGCCGCGTAATCGAGCGGGAGGGCCACAATCTTTTGCGTGCCAAGGACGGACCCGAGGCGCTTGAAATCTTGCGCACCCAGCACGTCGATCTTTGTTTGCTCGACTTCGTCATGCCGGGGATGAATGGCGAGGAAGTTGTGGTGCAGTTGCGCAAATTCGATCCGCTCGTGCAGGTCATCTTGCAAACGGGTTACGCGAGCGAGCAGCCGCCGCGCGAACTCCTGCAACGGCTCGACATTCAGGGCTACTTCGACAAGAGCGAGGGTCCCGAACGTTTGTTGCTTTGGACCGACGTGGGGCTGAAGGCGGCCGCAGCGGTTCAGACGCTGTCACGCGGTCGGCAGGGCCTACGCTACATCCTCGATGTCACGCCCGAGCTGCACAAGATTCAGCCGCTGGAACACCTGCTGCAAGGGATCTTGATGCAGATCTCGGCATTTATTGGCGCGGGCAATTCGTTTGTCGCCGTCATTCCCGAGAACCGCAAAGACCCAGGTGCCGCTGCCAGTGGCTTTGTCACGGGGTTTGTCGCGATTCTGGATGAAGAAACGGGTCTCGAGATCAAGGCCTCCACCGGAACGTTTGCCGACAAACGCACACTCACCGAGTGCCTAGGCCCGGCCGGTATGGAGCTCGTCAAGCGGGCAATCTCGGCGATCGAGATCCAACGGGAGGATGGCGTAACCGTATTACCATTGCGCGTCGGCGAACACCTCGTCGGCGTCGTGTACCTCGATGGGATCGCCAACGGCGAAAAAGACACCGAGTTGTTGCTGGTGTTTGCCAATCAAGCCGCCGTTGCGATTCAAAACTCGCAGCTTTACGAGATGGCGACGCTCGATCCTATGACTGGCGTGTACGTGCGCCGATTCTTCGAGCAGTGGTTGTTGCGCGAGTTACGCAATGCTTTCCGCAACCACCGTCCGATCTCGCTCATCATCATGGATCTCGACAAATTCAAGCGCATCAACGACACCGCTGGCCATCTCGTGGGCGATCAGGCCTTGATTGCCACGGGTGAAGCGTTGCACGAGGCGGTTCGTTCGGGTGACATCGTGGGCCGTTTCGGTGGTGACGAATTCGGCATTTTGTTGCCGCAAACCGACGCGGATGGCGCGCGACGGGTGGGCGACCGTGCGCTCGAGATGCTCACGAAAAACAAGGTCACGACGCCCGATGGCGAACTTACCCTCGCGGGAAGTATTGGCTGTGCGGTATTGCACCCGCACACCTTCGACGACGAAAGCCTACCGCGGCCGATTCCACCATCCTATTTTCAGCGCAACCTCAAGGCCCTGCTCAAGTGTGCCGACGAAGCCATGTATGTGGCCAAGAATGCGGGCGGCAGTCGCGTGCACGTGGCTGCAAACCTGCAGTGGGCGTTGTTCGAGGATGAAGCCGTCAAGCGCAAAGAGGACTGAATACTTTGTCTGAAAGCCGAGTAGAGCGGCTCGTGGCGGCGCTCGACCGACCAAGTGCCATCCCCCCGCAGCAACGGATCTTTGCCAATCGCAACCTTCGTCTCGATCGAGCCGAGTTGATTGGCTTTGATATGGATTACACCCTGGCGCTGTATGACCAGCCAAAGATGGAAGCGCTCTCCATCAAGGCGACGGTCGACAAGCTGGTGGGCGACAAGGGCTATGCCGAGGCCGTGCGATCGTTGCCTTTCGATTCGCGATGGGGCGTGCGTGGGCTCATCATTGATCGCCAAACCGGTAACACGCTTAAGCCCGATCGCTATGGCATTGCGGGTCGCGCGTATCACGGCACACGCCGCCTCGACAGAGCCACGTTGCGTGAACTGTACCAGCGCGAGCGTACGCGGCTTTCGAATGCGCGCTATGCCTTTATCGACACGCTGTTCGCACTGCCCGAGGCGGTGATGTTTGTGGCCATGGTGGATTACTTCGATGCAAACCCCGCGGACTCGCCGGGGTACGAGCGGATCTGGGATGACATTCGAGAGTGCATCGACAGGGCTCACGCGGACGGTTCGATCAAAAGCCTCATTGCGAAAGATCTGGCGAACTACATTCCCCGTGATCCAGAACTGGGTGAAGCGTTACACAAGATGCGCTCAACCGGAAAACGCCTCTTTTTGCTGACCAATTCGGCTTGGGACTATACCAATCCCGTGATGCAGTATTTGCTGGATAATACGGTGGCGACCTATCCAAGCTGGCGTAACTTTTTTGACGTCGTCGTTGTGAGCTCGGCAAAACCGGGTTTTTTCACCATGGATCGACCCTTTGTGGACCTCGGCTTTGACGGAACTCCGCGCGAAACCTTGCACCCTGGGCCGTTTCAACGCGGTCGTATTTACCAGGGCGGCAATCTCAGGGATTTTGAGGAACGTTCCGGCGCCCGGGGTGACAAGGTTGTGTTCGTGGGCGACCACATCTATGGCGATATGTTGCGGTCGCGCAAATCGTCAGCGTGGCGGACCGTGATGATCCTGCAAGAGCTCGAGCACGAAATTGAACTTCTGGATGGTTTGCAACCGGCGCTCGCCTCGATGGAAACGCTCGAGCGCCAACTGCGCCAGCTGGATGCCGAGGTCGAGGAAAAGCAGGTGATTATGCGCCTTTTGCAAAAAATGGACGATGTGGATGAGGGCGTGCAGGACGCGCGCACGGCGGCTCGAGAAACCATCACACGCTTGCGCAACGATTTGCGGGCAACGATGTCTGCGCACGACGCGCTTGAGCAGGAAGTGGACTCGGCTTTCAATCCCTTCTGGGGGTCGATGCTCAAGGAAGGGCGCGAGGTCAGCAAGTTCGGCGATCAGGTCGAGGACTTTGCCTGTCTCTACACCTCGCGGGTCTCCAACTTTCGATACTATTCCCCGATGCGGCATTTTCGCGGTCCCCGCGATCGTATGCCCCACGAACGTTGAATCAACCCGGATAACCGACGGCCCTAAAGGCGGCATCGTTGATAGCGGGTCGCAATGCACGGAAGCGTGGATCGTCCACGACGCGCGGATGAACGCGGTTGCTCAGCATGACGACCGAGGCCGACTGTTCCGGATCCATCCACAAGGAAACCCCCGTGAAGCCCAGATGTCCGATGGCAGAACGTGACACGGTTGTTCCGGCCAGCGAAAATGGACTGCTGGGGTGATCCCATCCGAGGCCCCAGGTCGACCCGGCAACCCCGGCGGGTGCAAAAAAACATCGAACGAGTTCGACCGGCAAGTTGAGTGGCGAGGGTGAACCGTGGTACGAATGGATGAGAGCCGTGGCCACCGCGGTGACGTCGCCCGCCGTGCCAAATAGCCCAGCGTGTCCCGCGACGCCGCCCATTGCCCAGGCGTTTAGATCGTGGACTTCCGCCGTGATTAGCCGCTTGCGAATGGGGCAATCTTCGGTCGGCGCGATATTTTGATCGGCCGGTGTTGCCGCCTGCAGGGGGCGAAAGCCGAGCGTCGACAGACCGAGTGGACGGGCGATTCGCTGCACAAAAACGGTCTCGAGGGCATCCTCAAACACGGCCTCAACAATCGCACCGAGCAAGATAAAGCCAATGTCCGAATAGATGGATGCGCTACCGGGTGCGTATACGCCGACCTCCCTGGCGCATTGTCGTACGATTTCATCGCGTGAAAAAGGGGTCGCTGTCACAGACGGGGGAAACGTCTGCACGACGGAGTGGTAGTATTCACGGTGGGCTGGAAATCCGGCGCTGTGACAGAGTAAGTGCCGGACTGTGATGGTCCCGTTGGCGATCTCCGGTAGATAGCGTTTCGCCGGGGATTCGATTGCGATGCGCTTTTCGGCCACTGCTTGCATGACGAGCGTCGTCGTGCAAAGCGCCTTCGTGAGCGATGCCAGATCGTAGATCGTCGATGGATTGACGGCGCGAGCGTCGGGCAGGGTACCAATCAATCCATCGGTACGCAGGATCTCGCAGTTTCCACGGCGGCCGAGGACCGCGAGGCCGGGCACCACACCGGTTTGCACGGCACACCTCAATAACGATTCCAGTTCGATCACAAAATCTGGATGTGGGTGGATGTCCGATACGGGGAACACCGTTTCATGCTAACAGCCAGGAGGGCGGCTTGGCAGATCGAATCCACGGTGATTGAACCTTGGCGCTCACTGCAATAAGTTGCGATGCGACTCACCCTTCCAGGGTCGAGCGGTCTGTCATGAAACTTGGCGAGTACGAACTTTTTGAACCGATTGCCTCCGGCGGGATGGCGGAGGTTTACCGTGGGCGAGCCCTCGGAGCGGAAGGGTTCGAGAAGGCCGTTGTCATCAAACGGATCCTCCCTCACTTTGCATCGGACGATCGCATGGTGCAGATGCTGGTGCAGGAAGCGCGCATTCACGCGGAACTTGCACACCGAAACATCGTGCAGATCCACGATCTCGGCCAGACTGACGGCGGCGAGTACTTCATCGTTCTCGAATACGTGGACGGCCACGACCTCGGGGCGGTGATCGAATCGCTCGCACGCATGACGCCCGAACCCGAGCGCATGAAAGATGCACTGGCTTTGCACATCGTGAGCGAGCTTGCCGAAGGTGTGCATTTCGCGCACGAGGTCAACGGTCCCGACGGCAAGCCTGCGGGTCTGGTTCACCGTGACATCTCGCCCTCCAACGTTTTAATTTCTTATTCCGGCGAGGTGAAGTTGTCGGATTTCGGTTTGGCCAAACGTCAAACAGACAACTCGGTGATTGGCACGCTCAAGGGCAAGCTGGCCTATATGTCACCCGAGCAAGCCAAGCGATGGCAGCTTGATCGGCGCAGTGACATTTTTTCAATGGGTGCCGTGCTCTTCGAGCTGCTCACGGGTAAGCGCCTTCGTCAGATAGTCGATGAAACCGATGGCTTCCGCCTGGTGGCC
>JAYUPZ010000054.1:0-5076 GCA_043759805.1 Myxococcales bacterium
GGCAAGGCCGATCCGGGAACCTGCGAATCGGGTCGCGCGTGTGATGGTGCCGGCGCGTGCAAACAAGGTTCTGCGATTGGCTGTGTCGACGATGCTCAATGTGCGTCAGGATTCTGTATCGATGGTGTGTGTTGCAATTCCGCCTGCCGGGGAACCTGCGAGACTTGCGGCGGAGACGCCAAAGGCCAATGCCTTCCCTTGCAAAGCGGACAGGACACCAACGCTACCCCAACCTGCAGCGGCGACTTTTCCTGTTTTGCCGATCCTGCCAAGGCAACCGCATCGGTGTGCAAACTGCCGGACGGAAAAACATGCGGAGCAGCGTCTCAGTGCCTGTCGGGCGCATGCACGAAGTTCTTTGTCGACGACGATCGCGACGGATTCGGCAGCGGCACCAAGGCACAACGATCATTGTGCGGAACGACTGCGCCTGCGGGTCTTTCGATCAAGGTCGGAGATTGCAACGATTCACAAGCCCAGGTCTATCCCGGCCAGACCCAGTTCTTTCAAACGCCAATTCCGGGCACCCAGGGCTACGATTACAACTGCGACAACGCGCAGGAGTCTGAACACCCGTCGGTTGTCTTCTGGAGAAGCGGCGGTTTCGATTCCTCGAACACGATTCCCGAGTGCGGTGGCTTTCGCCTTCGGGAATGGGAAGTTCAATGCAACAACCGCGACGAATGTACCAGTCAATGCAGTGTTCCCAATGATCGGTGCGTCTTCCCCTGTGTGGGCTGTTCAAACATCAGCGGTTGCGACAGTCAGGAATGCAATTTGGGATGCGAAAGAAGCGGACTCTGTTTCTTCTCGCCGCTGAACGTGATCGTCTACCAACCCTGCCGCTAAGAAATCTTGAGGTCACCCATGTCTACTGTAAATAGTTCACGTCTGTTTTCTCGCTGCTCATTGCCGTTGGGCATGCTCCTGTTGGTCGTCGCCGGATGTGGCGGTTCCGGCGGTGGCAAGATCACCGTTGACGGCGGCCCCGACACCATCATCGAGCCCGCGATCAATCCGCTGAATTGTAGCGACCGAACGCGAGCGACACTGGACGCCTTGCGCGGGAAATCTTGTAACACGGTACAAGACTGTACCGCAGGCATGTTTTGTGATCTGGCGGCTGGCGGCGTATGCGCATTTACCTGCGCCTCCGATGGCGAGTGCGGCGCCGACCAGGTTTGCAGCTGCGCGGGACAGTGTGTTGCAAAACCCGGTGCGACACCGGATAGCTGCGGGCGAGTGCTGACGAGACTGCAAAGTCCCGCCACCCTCGATCAAGATTGTTCGTCCGATGCAATTTGTCCAAGTGGTGCACACTGCGATCTCGCGCTGCACCGATGCCGATTTGCATGTCTTGCCAACGCAGATTGCGGCGCAGGCGGCACCTGCGATTGCAATGGCCGATGCGCGCCTCCGCCTGCTCGTTCGGACAGCTTGCCAACGCTTGCCGTCTACCCTTCGGTGATTGAACTGCCGATGCCCGACGGCGCTACCGTGATCCCGGAAGTGGTTTCGTTTCCTGAACGCCCGATCGACGTCGAGATTCGCGGTTCAGGGTTGACGGCCGAAGCGCTGCCGACCGTCAACGTTGAATCTGGACCGTCGCTGCAGATCCGTTGCGGCGATGGACTTTCGGTCAAAATTTGTACGCTGAAGGATTGGAAACCAGTTCCGAATGATCCCTCGGGTCTTTCCATCTGGCGAACGCAGGTGGTGGTTTCATCCCATCCTAATGCGAAGATCTCGACTGCCAAGACCTGGTTTCTGCGCTTCATGTCACCCGGAATCGTGCAATCCCAGGTTGGTGTGACGATTCAGTACGCTGACACTCAGTCACCCGTGGCACCCGGACAATGGACACCCGCAGCAGAGCTACCCGATGGCGGCTTCCGTGGCCTCGTCCGATTGACACCACCGGATGGGACCGACATTGTTTTGCCGGTTCGCGCAGTATCCAAGGGCTCGCGTATTGCCTTGTACGATGAAACCCGGTTGCTTTCCCACAGCGGCGTCATTCCCATCGCGCGCTCGAATGGCGCAACCGAACGATTCGAGTGGTACGCACCGTCGGGCGTAGAACTGCGGCTATCTGGGCGGGTTGCCGGCTTCACAACCAACCTGGGTGAGATCCTCCGGAATCCAAAGACGGGCGGTCTTGAAGGCGTTTTCAAGATCACCCTGGTCGGGACCATCAAGCAGGATGGAAAGCTCGGATTGTTCGCGGAATGGGGTGGCAAATTCTCGCTAGAACCCGACGTGAATGTCGCTATCTGTGCTTCGGATGCCGCGTGCATGGGTGGAGCCAAATGCAACCTCGGTATTTGCGCCGCCGGTCCATCGTTTGCGACAGTCGACAACTTCGGTTCGACGTTGGAACATGGCGATCGGGCTGCGTGGCTCTCTCCCGGCCGCGAAGCCGCCATTGCTGCCTCGTTGTTGCCGCCTCCCTCGTTTGTTTGTGCAAAGGATCAAATCGTTGCGAACTTCTATGTCAACAGCGGGATTGCAACGGGCTCCGGTCAGACACAATGCCGTGACGACAATTCCGTCGGGCGAGCGTTCCCCTTTGTTCAGGGCGGTGGCGAAGGTGCAACTGCCTTGATCAAGGAATGTCTGACGGATCTGCGCCGACTCCCCCCGCCCGAAGGCGCAGCTGGTGCCCTGTTTACCAAGCTGGGTGGAACCGACTATTTTCAAGCAACAAAATGCGTCGGTCTCGGCAGTTTTCTCTCGGCCCTGGCTTCTTCCCGCCGAGTCGAACTGGCGAACGATCACGCGTGGTTGCTCGCACAATGGGCGCAGCTACACGCATTCATCGCACGCCAAGGTCTTGCCGAGCAGTCGCTAAACAACACGGTTATCGGAGGCGGGAAGCCCGGCGATGCAAGCTCGGTGTCCTATCCGCAGCTTCTCGATTCGCTGGAAAGAGCTTGGGCCCTCATCATAAGCGACATGCGAACGGGCACTGCGGGAAGCGTCGCCGAATGGGGCAGCGACAGTTCATTCGCAAACCCTGATTACCGAAAAATCCATATTATTCCTGGCAGCCGCACATTGCTGAACAACCCCGGCCACGACCAGAAAGCTGGCCTTGCACCCGCATTGTGTTTCGCCGCCGCAGATCATCTCAACCTGGTTTCTGCCTATGTATCGGACGAGGGACGAAAGGTGTTCGGGGTCTCGTCGGCAAGCGCGCGAAAAGCGGTACTTGATCGCTACGCGGAAGCCATGCGCTCGGTGGCGCTGATTCAGGCACTCGCGCACGGCATCTACACCAAGGCCGTTGCTGCATGCGCGCGAAACGCCCAGACAGAATGCGAAGGAAAGCCAACCCCGACGTGGGAGAGCAGATGGCGCCAGTCACTCGCGGCGTTGGTTTCCGCCCGTTCATCATTGATCCACAAGGCTGAATTGTACCGACAGGGTCGCAACCCACTCGGCATCGAAGACGACGACACGCCCCTTTATTTCGGTGACGTTCAAGGCGAAGTCAGTCGCTTCTTCGCTGCCTCGACCTACCTTCTTGAACAAGCTGAAAAAGCCACGTCATCTGCCAGTTCCGCACTTGAGGCATCACGCAGCGCCTGGATCTCGTCCCGCACTGCGAAACTGCAAGACGACATGCAGCGGATGCAAATGGGCTTTCGAATTGAAGACATGGAAAGACTTTACGGCCAACCCATCATCGATGCGTGCGGTCTAGAGCAAACAACCGCCTCACAACTTTGGAAAGACATCGAAGCCGGGAAGTTTTTTCCTCAAACGTGTCACGTGGATCCAAAGTGTGCGGGCGCAAACCCCTCCCCCGCTGGTGTTGAAAAGCCAATCCTGACAGCGCTCGGTGAGCGCGAGAGCAAGCTGAAGCTTTGCAGGGTTGCCTTTGCATCTTCACGTCTGAAGGTTTCCGACGGGATCAAAACATGCATCTCCGGTGGCGTGAGTACGGCCGATACGATTTTTGGAGTTGTCGACACACTGACGCTCGAAACGATAGGTCCAAAATTCGTGGCCACATGCGGAGGCAAGACCTACGACGCAAATGAACTGCTCGCGGATCAAGGGTTCGAGCTGCTGCCACAGGCTGAACAGGAAGCAGCCTCCACTGCGTGCGAAGCGCGATATGGCGGGTTGCCCATTCCATCGGCAAAGTTCGATCCGACCTGTTATCACGGACAGCTCGGTTCAGCAGTCGCGCGCATCTTGACCGCAAAACAAGAAGTCAAAACCGCAATCAGTCGTCTTCAGACTGCCGAGGTCAGTTTCGAAAAAAAGTGGGAACTTTGCCAGCTCAAGATCGACAACAACACGCAGCGACTTGCAGCCCAGAACACCTTGAACAAGCAGCGATCTGCCTGGCGTGAGGCCAAGAAGCTGGCTCGCGATCTCGAGCGCGTTGCCGACACGGTTCAGGGTGTAGCGCAAGGGTCCGCGAATTACGCCGTCATCGGTGCGGGTGCGGGAGCCGTGATTGGTAGCGTTATCCCGGGCGCGGGGACCATCGTCGGCGCCGGAGCTGGTGCGCTTGCCGGCGCTGCCATCGGTGGCATTACTTCATTCTTCGGTTCAAGTGCCCGACAGAAGCAGAAAAAGCTCGACGACGAGCTGAAGCTTGCCGAAACGGAATACGCAACATTGCTTGAAAACCTTTCGGCCAAGGAGGACGTGAAAGCCTGCATCAATGATGCGGACATTCAGAAGTCGGCAATTACAACGGAGATTGAATCTATTAAATCGCAGGCGCTGTCAGTCGATGCGGCACTGATAGACTTTGCGAACATTCAGCGTTCCAACCTTCAAAAGATCGGAGAAGGTCTTGCCGTATTGAAGAAGGAGCGCGAGCGGAATTGGGGCGGCTTTGCGCACCATTTTTGGTTCGACGAGAAGGTGCAGAACTTCACGCGAGAGTTTCCCTGGGCGCAGCGCCTCACCTACCTCTCGTTGCGCGCGGTCGAGTACGAACTGCAGCAAACGCTGACAGCGCGAGCGGCCATCGTCGCCGCCAACCATCCCGATCAACTCAACGCTGCGCTTATGGGTCTTCACCAACAGCGCGACAACTTGCGTGTCGGGGGC
>JAYUPZ010000055.1:0-5057 GCA_043759805.1 Myxococcales bacterium
TGTTTCGCTTTCAGATCGGCGTTGTCTACACCTTTGCGGGACTCGCAAAAATGCAATCCGACTGGTTGTGGCACGCGCAGCCGCTGAACATTTGGTTGAGCTCACGTACCGGCATACCGGTGTTGGGACCGCTGTTCGCTTATCCCTGGTCGGCACCGCTCATGGCATGGTCCGGATTCCTGTTCGACGCCACGATCGTGCTCTGGATGATGTGGCGGCGCACGCGACCGTACGCTTACGCAATCGTCATCGCCTTTCACGTGCTGACGCGCGTTCTCTTCCCGATAGGCATGTTTCCCGTCATCATGATCTTGTCAGCCCTCGTGTTTTTTCCGGCCAACTGGCCGCGCAACTTCGTTCGTTTCGTGTTTCGTTTTCGCCATCGTGGGAACGACGTTCTTCGCGAGTCCGCGAAGCTCTGCGTCCCACCATGGAAGCGGGTTGAATGGGCCCTTGCCGGAATTTATTGCACCCTACAGCTGGTGCTACCGTTGCGTCATCTCGCATACGGCGGGAACGTGTTGTGGCATGAACAGGGTATGCGGTTCTCGTGGCGGGTCATGGTGCGTGAAAAAAATGGCAGCGTCACGTATCAGGTTCGGAGCCAACCCGATCGAAAGCAATTCGAGGTCAGCCCCCGCACCTATCTGAACCGGCTGCAAGAGCGCGAACTTTCAGGGCAACCAGATTTGATCCTGCAACTGGCTCACCACATTCGCGATGACTACACCCGCCGCGGTTTGCGCTCGGTCGAGGTTCGTGTCGATGCCATCGCATCGCTCAATGGTCGTCCTCCGGCCCGGCTGATCGATCCTGAAGCAGATCTGGCAAAGATCAACGATAGCCTTCTGCCAGCACGCTGGATATTGCCGGCGCCAACGGACGCTCCCCCTCGATTGCGCGCGCTCTAGCGTCGTTACCGACGAAGCTAAAACGTACTGCGCAATCCAATCTGCACCCATCGCGGGATGTTCGGACGGGCGCCGAACGGACGCCGGGAAACGACATAGTGCGCATCCGTCACATTGCGCACGTTGGTGTAGAGCGCCCACGATCGGTAGAGGCGAACGCGTGCGCTTGCATCGACGGTGAAAGCCTCATCGGTGGCGAGGGCCGCGGAGAGCGCGCCACGTCCCGCAACCTCTCGCATCGCGGAAACGTAGTTCGCTGTGACAGCGATGCCGCCGCGCCCATGCTCGACACCAAGCGACGCGTGGAGCGTATGTTTCGGAACATAGGGAAGCTTGTCGCCCTTTTGGACGTCGCCGTAAATCGGATCCTGAGACACAAAATTACTCTCGAATCGGGCGCGGGTGTAGGTGTGCGCAAAACCCAGGGGAACCGTAAACGTACCCAGCCGAAGGTCGCGACGCGCATAGGATTCGACACCCAGGATGTGGGCACTTCCCGCGTCAAACTGGCGATCAAGATTGATGTCCAGGCATCCGCTCGAAAGCGTGCAAACGTCGGTGAGATTGGAATAGTCGTTGTAGAACCCGATGACCTCGGCCTGCAGCGCCCCGTCGGAATAGCGCGCGCCGCCTTCGTAATTAACACTCGATTCGGAATCGACACTTTTGTCGGCACCGGGAGCAGGCGGGCTGAAACCGCGATAAACACCGGCAAGAAGCCCCACACGTTCCGTCAACGACTGATAGACACCGACACCAGGCAACAACGCAGGCACAAAGCGTTCGGCGCTTCCCGCATCGAGGTCGTCTGTGAAATTCGACCAGATGAGCTCCATGCGAACGCCGGGGGTCACCGTCAAACCCCGCCAGGTCACGGCGTCCGCAATGTGCGCCGCAACCGCCACCGTCGACGCGCGGTTCAAGGCAGTTACAACGGTTGGGATGCCGGCCGGAACCAGCTGGCCCGCACGCAAAAAATAGCCATCTTCGCTGTGACGTCGGTCGATGCTATCAAAGTGCCCGCGCAGGCCGACCTCGACGCGATGCTTGACGGCCGAGGTTTCAGGGTTCCACTGCAAGACCGACTGCGCGCCTTGTGATACGAAATCGCGGCGATTCGGACCGACGAGCAAGATCTCGGCGGGAATGCTGCTGTCGAGGCGTCCTGTGAGGATGGCGTTGTAAACCTGATTTTCAGGATCGTTCGGCTGGGTCAGCACATCAAACAACGAAGCGCCTTGAAAGCCATTCACCTTTCGCCAGGTTCTCGTCATGTTGTGGCGATACAGGCTGGTGGTGATGTTGACAGTCGATGTCGGCTCGATCGCATGGGTCAACACACCCGAGGTGCGAAACCATTCCATCCGATCGAGTTGCGAAGCGTCGTAACGCATGAGCGGATTGCGCGCAAAGTCGGCATCCGACAACCCGAGATAGGTTTCTTTCGAGTCTTCATCGGCGTATGTCAGTTTCAATTGAATCTGGTGTTTGCCTCCTCCGACCGAAGGCAAGCGGTGAACACCCTTCCACATCCATTCATTGCGAGTAAAACCGATATCTGCGCGATTGGGCAACGCCTTCCACCCATCATCGCGCAGGTGAACCCCTTCGATGACAAAGCCGGTATCGCCCTGGTTCGCGCCGAAATATCCATGGGTTTTCCCGTAGCCGTATTGCCCACCACCAACATCAATTCCGGCCGTGGTACCCGAAGGAACACTTCGCGTGACGAGATCCAGAGCACCACCAACCGTTTGCGGCCCGAATGAAATGGCACCGGGTCCCTTGATCACGCGCACCTGACTCATGCGGGTGATGAGCGGAAAGTAGTACGCAGCGGGCGCGGAGTACGGGGCGGGTCCAAACAGAACACCATCCTCCATCAAGGTGATCTTCTTGCTGCGATCGGGATTGGTCCCTCGCAAGCCGATGTTGGGACGCAGGCCAACCCCGTCTTCGCCGCGGGAATAGACACCCGGAACCGACGCGACCACGGCATGAGGATCATCGTATTCAAGGCGCTCCATTTCTTTGGCGCGCAACACGTGAGCTGACCCGGCAGTGCGCTTCACCCGCGTTCCCACCACGGTGACTTCAACTGCTGTTTCGTCTATCGGCGGCGGGATCGGAACGGTTGGGATCGGATCGGTGGGGATTGGTTTGGTGGGGATTGACCGTGGCGTCTCCACGCCCGCGTCGGGTGCCGGGGTCGTCGCAGGTTCGGCCGAAAAAGCATGTCCGGTCGAAACCGTCGACAGGAGGAGGACGGTGATCGGGAGTTTAAAGCGCATGATCCTTCTCTGTTTCGGCCTAGCCACAGAATTTGAAACTCATTCTCATTAGCATGAACCGTCAAAGCTTTCGAGGGAGGCACGAGCTGAATTTTTCTCTTGACGAGAAAGATCTTGAGATTCATTCTCAATAGATGATTCTTTGCCTCTGTCGCGGAGTTTCCGACCAAAGCGTCCGTCTTGCCATCATGCAAGGAGCCGAATCCACCGAGGCGATTGCGAAGACCTGTGGTGCTGGTCAGGGGTGTGGAGCGTGTGTCGAGACCATTGGTCAGATGCTTCGCACATCGTGTCCCGGTAAAAGCAGCGGAAATGGTTGTCGCGACCAGGAGACCGAGCTAGCGTCCCCTTCACCATGAAGGGCAACGCCGAAATCATCGACATCTTGAACGATGTTCTCACAGCCGAATTAACCGGAATTAACCAGTACTTCTTGCACTCACGGATGTGCGGTAACTGGGGGTTTGTTCAGCTTGAGCAATTCCTGCGCAAGGAATCGATTGACGAGATGAAGCACGCCGACCGCATTATCACGCGGATTTTGTTCCTCGAGGGCGTTCCGAATGTTCAGCGCCTCGGCAAGATCAATATCGGTGAAACTGTTCCCGAGCAAATGGCTTCTGACATTTCGCTTGAGCGTGATGCGATTGGCCGATTGAACCGTGGCATTGAGCTGGCAGTGAAGGTTGGCGACAACGCGACCCGCTCACTTCTCGAAGACATTTTGGTCAGCGAGGAGGAACACCTCGACTGGATCGAAACCCAGCAATCACTCGTTGAGACGCTCGGCCTTCAGAACTATCTCGCTCGGCAAACCAAGGGCGGCTGATCCGTTATACGCCCACGACCAGGACCATTCGCCACACGTTGTCGAGGACGCCGTAGCCATAGTCGACGCCGACCAGCGGAACGGAAACGGTACGCAGGTAAAAGCGGAGTCCTGCTCCGACGCCCATGTGGACGTCGCGTCGCGCAGCAAACCCTGGCTTGATGTATTCCGGTCCGAGGTACGAACGCCCACCGTCGCCACGACCTACCTGAACCTGACCAGGGCCATAACCGGTCGGTAGATTGCGGTACCAGATCGCCTGAATGTCGGTGAAAACCAATCCGCGAACGCTTAGCGCCCACCTCGTGGGAGTCAGTGGAACGTAGTATTCCGGCGCAAAACGGACCTGGGTATCCCCGCGAAACTGTTGATAGAGAAAACCGCGTAGATTTGTACCACCCGCGGAGTGCTCCTCGAAGAGCGGCAATCTGTCGCTCACAGCAATGCCGGAATTCAGGCGAAGATTCTGCGACTTGAAAAAGATGATGCCTTTCTCGTAACTCACACCGGTCTTCCAGTAATTGATGTTCTTGTCGCTGAGAAAGGTGGGACTGCCCACCTGGTAGCTTAGCGACAACGCCGATCCCTTCATCAGCGCGTGTTCGAACGCGCGAAAGTCGAACTGCAACCGCGCCTCTCCGAAACCTCGATTGAGTACGCCGTTTTGATCGATGATTGCGGGCCCCAACGAAGTTGCACCGGGGATGGTGTCGCTGAACTCGGTCCCATTGAACTTGTACCTTTGAAATCCGTAGCGAAGTTCCGTCCTCACGCGACGAAACCAAAACACCCCCATATTCACGCTGCCGCCCAGTGCACTCAGATCCGTGGTACGGATTTTTTGCGCACGAAAAGCTGAAAACGGCGAATACTCCGGCATATCTCGCTGTTGGTAGGCGGCTTCTGTCTGCCAGTACATCCAGGTCCCCCACATGGACGGATCTCGATATCCCAGAACCGCACCCGAGCTGACCGTCGAAATCCTGCCGCCGACGACGCCTTGCTTGCCACGGCCGAACAGGTTGC
>JAYUPZ010000056.1:0-5049 GCA_043759805.1 Myxococcales bacterium
CGGATGATGGCCTTGGACTCGGCAACAGTGTCGTTGATGAATCTCGCTTCGCTGGTGGAATGGGATTAGCAGGCATGCGACAACGGGTTGAATTGATCAACGGGGTATTAAAGCTACACTCGCCGTCAACGGGTGGAACTGTGGTGGAAGTCTGCGCACCCTTACCCAAGAACGAAGGAATTTATTGATGGAACCGATTCGAGTCATCCTCGTTGATGATCATGCTGTCGTTCGCGACGGCTTGTCCGCCATCCTGTCATCGCAGCTGGATATCGATCTGGTGGCCAGCGCCGCAACGGCTCGGGACGGCCTGGCAAAAATTAAAGCGTTGCAACCGAACGTTGTGCTGATGGATCTCCGCTTGCCACAGATGGACGGATTGAGCGCAGTGCAGATCGTAACGCAGCAGTTCCCTGAAATTCGTGTGCTCATGTTGTCGAGCCATGACGGCGACAGTGCCATCGCGCGTGCTCTCGCAGCGGGAGCGGCCGGTTACGTTTTGAAATCGGCTCCGGTCGCCGAATTGCTGGAGGCGATACGGTTGGTTCAAAAAGGCAATACTTATCTTTCAAGCGGTGCAGCCGAAAGTCTGGCGGTCGGAAAAGCTTTGCACGATCTGACCGCACGCGAAATCGAAGTGCTTGAATGCGTGGCAGACGGAATGAGCAACAAGTCGATTTCGACTGCACTACAGCTGTCGGAAAAAACCGTCAAAAACCATCTTTCCAGCATCTTTGAGAAACTGGGAGCGGCGGATCGAACCCACGCGGTAACCATTGCAACGGCCCGCGGGATCATTGAAATGCCGAGTTCCGTCCGATCTGGAAGGTAGAACCAACGCATAAAATCGCCGGCGACTGCTATCAGGTCGGCCTGCGTGCCTCTACCATCCAAATCGCTCCACCGAGCGACACCGAACCATCGCGCTCGTGTGGCGCCAAGGCCTCCTTCATACGCGCGGCGGCCAAAACCTTCACTTCCGAGCTCACCTCGCCGAGCGCAGCGCCCGCCGGACCCATTTGCATGGCTAAGGGAACTGCTGCGTCGACGCCCCCGTTGCGTGCAAAACAAACCGACAGATCAAGCGGATCGATCGCGATGTCCGCGAAACCAGCCTGTTGCAAAATACCCTCAAGCCGAGCGCGATCACACAATCCAAAAGGACCCGGCGCGTGGGGCACCGGCGCAGGCGCAGCAGGAAGCAGCTCGGAAATGGCGGCCAGCGGTACAATGGCCCACGGGTTTTCAATCGCAGCACGCCAGCAGACAAACACCAGTCGACCGCCCGGACAAAGGTTGGACGCAATGGTCGTGAACGCAATCACAGGATCGTCGAAGAACATCACGCCGAACCGTGACACAGCCAAATCAAAAAGCCTTTCGCCCTTCCAGGCGGATGCGTCTGCTTGAATTAGGGTGGCCTTTCCGCCGGTCATTTTTGCGGCCACAGCCAGCATCGGCGCAGAAACGTCGACACCCGTAACCTCGGCGCCACCCGCGAGCCAGAGCGTGCAGGTTTCGCCGTTGCCGCACCCGATGTCGAGTACCCGCTGGCCCGCGACCACACCGACCCGCGCGGTGAGCGCAACGGTGATCTCCGAAAGCATCTCATCGAGGCGCACCTGGAACTTGGCCCACTTTTCGCCAACGCGGCCGTTCCAGGCATCGATCTGGGTGCTGTTTGTCTTGCTCATGGGAGGCCGGCGCTACGATTCAATAATGAGCAACTCGACCTCAAACACCAACACCGCATCGGCTGGAATCGTGGGCGGACTACCCCGTTTGCCATAGGCCGTGTTGGAGGGACAAATCAGGCGCGCCTTTTCGCCGACCTTCATTACGGCAACACCCTGAGTCCAGCAGGGAATGACCGCATTGAGCGGAAAGGAAGTGGGTTCGCCACGCTTGTAGCTGCTGTCAAACTCGGTGCCGTTCAGAAGCGTACCACGATAGTGTACGGTGACCGTGTCCTTTGAGCTGGGCGATCGTCCATGCGCCACCTTGCGTAAGTTGGTGAAAATGACACCTGATAACAATTTTCGAGAGCCTTTTTGCTTCAAGGCTTCTCGCATGAAAACCTCTGGATTTGGCTGCGCGGCCGCAGGGGGTGACGCAGGGGTCGATTCCGCCGTCTTTTCCACAGCCGGGACCGACGCCGACTGGCGTGACTGCGCAAGGGCGGTCACCTGAGCCCGAAACTCTTCCCGGTCAACCAGCGGTTGCTTCACCGGGGTGCCATCCTTATTTTTCAAGGCGCCATCACGAAAGCCAGTCAGTACCAGATCGAGTTCGTTTGGCGACAAGGCAAACACGCTGACCCCGTGGGCGAGTTCAAGACCCAGCGCATAAAACGCCTTTTCATCATCGGTGACCGGTGTCACGACTGACTTTGAAGGGGCGGCTGCTAGGGCTTCGGCGGGAGGCGTGGACATCCAAAGCGCCATGCCTGCGAGGGTAGAGACAACCACGAGGGCGAGCCTTGAGTGCGAATACATTCGTCACACCCTATTGCGTCCCGAACCGTAACGCCAGCCCAGATCGATTGTGGCAAGCGCAGGCGCCAGGAAAGGCTGCGGTCGCGTTACTGGTAAAGCGTCAGGTTGTCGATCCACACCTCGCCAGCATCGCCCTCGCTGATGATGATCTCGAAATAAATCAAGCTACTCGTTTCGATGCCCACCAGTTTGATATCATTGGTTCCCCAGAGCTCGAAGCCAGCGAACGGCATTGCGATCTCTCTCCATTCTGTTCCGACGGATTGAAGGACCACCCACTGGGCTTCGCAAACGCCGCAGCGACCGCCAGTCTGTTCGGCCGCCGTTTGCCCGTCAAAGATTTTCACCTGGATCTGACGGATGCCTGTGCTGCGAATGTCCATCGAAACGCCGGAATAACGGCTTGCATCGAAGAAACCTCTATTCGGTAAAATGGCGGCCCGAACACCCGAGCCCCAGGATGTGAACCCGCTGGCAGAAATCTTCAGCGCCCGATTGTCCGGGGACCCGGGTGCAAGGGGCACGGACTCCACGCTGCTTTCCTGTTTGCCGGGGCTGCCGTCGTTGAACATGACCCACGCAGGCGCGCCTGGACCGCCGGGCTCAAAGTCCCAGAGTACCCGGGGGATCTCACCGGCGTTCATGCCCCCCATATTCCCCCCGTCCGGCACCGCGCTGCGGCCACCCTGGCCCGCCACGTCCGGTCGCGTCAGGTCGACGCATCCGCTCACGCCTGCGAATACAGATAGCCACAGGCACGTGACCCAAAGCGGGTGCATTGCCTTTGATATCGGCAAGGCGAACCGGAAACATAAATGACCCTAGCCCCTCAAGGCGCTGCGACCGCGCAGGAGCTCACGTCGATTCGCCCAAATAACACCGCCCATCGCAAACAGGCCGCCCACCACCTGAATGTTCGTGGGCCGTTCACCAAGAAAGACTGACGACAACGCCAGCGTGAATACCGGCACGAGATAAACCAACACCGAGCTTCGTGCAGGTCCGATCTTTTGAACCCCGGTTTGCCACATGAAGAACGCCACGAGCGTGTGCAAGATAGCCATGTAGCCAACCTTCAAATACAGGCTGGCCGTCATGGTCGGCATGCCATTGACGATGGGATCGTAGAGGCCGAAGGGCAACAACATGGCCGCCCCTATCCACGTCACCCATGCCGAGATATCCTTCGCCTGAATCTCACGCTGAAGTCGACGTGACAGCACCGTGTAGGTTGACCAGCCGACGCCCGCGCAGAAAAACAGAAAAAGGCCGACCGTGTGTGACGATTGAAACGACAGCGCGAACGGTGTTCCCGCAAAGATCAAAACCACGCCAAAGGTGCCGACGAGAAGTCCGGGCAGGCGGCTGCGATCAAATTTCTCGACCTTGAACAAAGACGCGATGACCGGCGTTGCGATCGGAATCACCGTGTTGGCGATCAACGCCCCCTCGAACGCGCTGCTCAGCTTCAGACCAAAGAACATGAAAAGGTTGTGGCAAAACACGCCCAAAAGCGCGAGCACGCACAAGGCAAACCAGGCCCTACCCCGGGGCAACGCAGGCAATGACTTGCGCAACCACAACCACGGCAAGAGCAAGACGCCTGCCACCAAGAAACGCCAACTCGCCAACACTTCGGGCCGCGCGCCGACAAGCGCTAACTTTGCCACCACTGAGAAACCCGCCCAAATCACCGTGCAGGTTACGATCTCGGCATAACCCTTCCAGGTATCGTTCGCTGAGGGTTTATCGAGGGTGACCACGGGGCGTTCGTAGCATGAAAGATCCGTTGCCGGCAGCGCGGCCCCGGCGCAATATCGTGCGCGATGTCGTTCACGCTTGGCAAGCTCGTCAGAGCCGCGCTTGGTCCGCAACTTTTTGCACCCGTAGGTCGATTGTATCGCCGTTTTTTTGTCGATCTCGAACGGGTTGTCGATTGCCTGCCACCCCTCGCCCCTGAAGCTACAGTGCTGGAGATAGGCGGCGGCGATGGCCAGCTCATGAATGCGTTGCTTGGTCGATATCCCGGGCTGCATGCCACGATGATTGATATCAGTTCAAACGTTGGACAGGCCCTGCTACCCGCTTTCCGACAGCGCGTCGTCTGTCTGCCCAACACGCGCCTTGTAGAGTTCGTCCCATCCTCGCAGCCCCACCTCATCATCTTGTCCGACGTGATACACCACATCGCGACAGAACAACGACCGCAGTTTTTTTCCGAGCTCGCGCCACTTTTGGCCAATCGCAACACCTTGCTCGCTATCAAGGAGGTCGCTCCCGGATCGTTCAAGGCGAAGCTCGCACTGGCAGCCGATCACCACATCAGCGGGGAACGGCAGGTTCGCTTTCTGGATGAGGCGGAATTGCGCAGGCTGGTTCAAACCGCGATGCCCGGGATCGGGTCTTGTGCCACGAATCTATTTGAGCGCGATCCGCCCAATTATTGCACGCTGTTTGGGTATCAGGGCTTCTCGAGCTGAGCCTCAATGGAAACTGTGGCTGTCATGTCGACAGTGCCTACCTCGACGGGTGTCGCATCCGCAACCGCGGCCAT
>JAYUPZ010000057.1:0-24390 GCA_043759805.1 Myxococcales bacterium
AAGACAATGAGCGGGCAACGTTTCGAAGAGGCCGGTAAGCACCACGCTATCAAGTCCGAGAAGATTGAGCGCGCCACCCACGGTGATGGCGCACGCTTGGAGGGTCTCGGCGAACCATGCGGGGATCGCCTGCTGCCCGCCCAGCGCCATGATCAAATCTTGCCAGGATGGGTCGCGCTTCTTGCTCGCTTCTGCGTAGCTTGCAAGCAAGCCCTTGCGGGACAAAAGCGTCTCGAGACACCCCGTGCCACCACAGCCACACGTCCTGCGATTGCCCGCGACAACCGTATGACCCAGTTCACCGCTTGACGCCAAAGGCCCTTCCAACAACTCCCCTCGCAATAAGGCTGCGGCACCCACGCCGTCATCGGCATCCACCAACAGGAAGTCGTGCATTGAGCGCTCGTGGGTTTTGTGCCCGAGCGCAAGCGCCCGGATCTCTTGCAGCCCACATCCCGGCAATCTCCATTGTGTCTCGATTGTCGCGAGTAAGGGACAGCCCCTCGTCCAGTGCAAGTTCGGACTCAGGCGGGAAAGTCCAAGCTGCTCGTCGTAAACACCGGGCAGAGAAAGGGCAAAAGCCCAAGGTTTCGCAATCGCCAATTGCATTCGCGCCTCTGCCAACTTTCGCATAAACGTTGCCTCGGACTGGGGCGTTGCAAAACCGTGCGTCCAGGCAATCTCATCCGAAACTCCAAGAGGCACCGCCGCCAGTTGTGTATTCTGAACGCCCACTTGCACGAGGATCACCCGCGGGGTTCGACTCTCGAAAGCCACCATGCGACCCGGCCGCCCCAATCGACCCGAAGGCGCTGAAGACTTCGAAGGCCGCTCCTCTAAAACGCGCGCGTCAAGCAATGCGTCGATGATGGATCCCGACGTGGGACGGCTGATACCCGTCGATGTTGCAAGGTGAGCCCGAGATGCCTCCCCGACCAGAAACAGCTGCTCCATAATTCGCCGCTGGTTGAGCAGGCGCAAAGAACCAGGTATGGCGGGGAAGTCACGATTCATATTACAAGCGCGGAGCGGCTCACCGGCAAACAGGTTCGTTGGGTCTATCTGCTCAACAATATGCCACGCGGCAGTCAATTTTAGCAGGAAAGCCCAGTCCATTGTTCGATCGCGATCTCGCTGACCGGCCCTGGCAAGGATCACCGATTGGAGACACCGCTCCTTCGATCGTAACCGATCCGTAACACCTTAATCCCGATCAGATCCTGGGGTTCACCTGCAAAACGGCGTTCCACTTCCTGGTTCCGTTGATGGCGCATACGTTGCAGGTGCGGATGACATGAATGACCCCACTTCAACAATCTGTGTGCCATGACTCAACCTGCTTCCGAGTTGGTCTCCTCATGGCACTCTCGATCCCTCGAAGATACTGCAAGCGGCTTGAACGCTGACGTGGCGAAGGGACTTACTGGCACAGACGCGGCTTCAAGGCTTGCGCGACACGGTCCCAATACACTGGGTGAAGGAAAACAGCGATCGGCTTTTGCAATCTTCTTTCACCAGTTCATCAATCTCATCGTCGCCCTGCTCATCGCGGCTGGAGGTGTCGCACTGGCGCTTGGGGAGACCATCGAGGCGGTGGCAATCCTTGTGGTTATTGTGCTCAATGCCTTCATTGGATTCGTCACCGAGTGGAAGGCGGCGCGCGCACTCGAGGGGCTTCAAAAACAATCGGTATCTGTGGCCCGTGTCCTACGCGATGGCGAGGAAAGCCAGATCCCGGCGGACGAGTTGGTACCGGGAGACGTGATGTTGGTGGGTGCAGGCGATCACGTACCGGCAGATGGACGCGTTATCGAACAAGCCCGATTGCAGGTTGAGGAGGCAGCGTTAACAGGCGAGTCGTTGCCCGTTGCGAAATCCGCCGATACCGTTGAAGCAAGCGATGCCCCACTCGGCGATCGAACAAACATGGTCTATCTGGGCACCGCGGTGAGTGATGGTCGAGGCAAGATCATCGTCACGGCTACCGGTGAGCGGACAGAAATGGGAAAGATCGGCACGCTCGTCGAGGGTGTGCTCGAGCACAAAACGCCGCTCGAAGCGAAGCTCGCACAACTCAGCCGCGCACTGCTCATCATTGTGCTCGGTCTTTGTGCGGTCATCGTTCTTGTCGGCTGGTTACGAGGGAAAGGCCTACTTTTCATGCTGGAAGTGGGCATATCGCTTGCCATTGCTGCGGTCCCAGAAGGGCTCCTTGCAGTCACCACGATGACGCTGGCCGTGGGGATGCAAAGAATGGCCAGGATGAACGCGCTGGTCCGTCGGCTCCCGGCAGTCGAGTCACTTGGCTCTACGACGGTGATTTGTTCAGACAAGACGGGAACGTTGACCCGGAATGAGATGACCGTTCGAGCTTACGATGTCGCTTCACGTCGGGTGGACGTCACGGGAACCGGCTACGAGGCTAAGGGTGAATTCAAAGTCGACGCGCAAAAGATTGACCCAACAACAGACTCCGAGGTCGAAAGGCCGTTCCACCTTGCGTTGCGAATCGGCGCGCTCTGTAACGACGCAAAGGTCCAGAGTTTGGACAACAAACTTACTGTACTCGGCGATCCCACCGAGGCGGCGCTGATCGTCGCAGCGAAGAAAGCCGGCCTTGATCAGGTCGCGATGGAACGCGACTACCCGCGCACTGGGGAAGTCCCCTTTAGCAGTGAAACCAAACGAATGGTAACCGTGCACAGCACGCCCGATGGCCGCAAGGTGGCATACATCAAAGGTTCTCCCGCGGCAGTCCTGGACGCAAGCGCATACGTGCTTGATGCATCGGGTGTCACTCCGTTTTCTGAGGAGGCGCGCCAACAAAAACGAGCGGCGAACGACGTTTTGGCGGCGTCTGCTTTGCGCGTACTCGCCCTCGCTTATCGAGATCTACCCGCACAACACACCGACGACGATCTCATGCGTGACCTTACCTTCGTTGGTCTTGTCGGTATGATCGATCCGCTGCGAGATAAAGCACGAGAAACCATCGACATTTGTCGCGCAGCGGGCATTCGGGTTGTCATGCTCACCGGCGATCAGCAGGCCACCGCCGCTGAGATCGCACGCCAGCTAGGACTGGATGTCGACGCGCAAGGAAAACCACTCCAGGCGATTCATGCCCGCGACCTTGGCAACCTTGACGCCGACGGCTGGTCGAAGGTGGTCACAGACGCTGCGGTTTTCGCCCGCGTATCACCCGAACACAAACTGAAAATAGTCGACGCTCTTCAGCGTGCAGGCCACGTCGTCGCAATGACGGGCGATGGTGTCAACGACGCGCCGGCACTGCGGAAAGCCGACATCGGGATAGCCATGGGCATCCGGGGAACGGATGTGGCGAAGAAGGCTTCCGCCATGGTCATTACCGACGACAACTTCGCCACCATCGTTGGTGCGGTTGAACAAGGCCGCATCATTGTCCACAATATTCTGCGGTTTATGCACTACCTGTTCTCGTGCAATTTTGCCGAGATTTTGACCGTATTCACTGCGATCATGATCGGGTGGCCGCTTCCCATTACCGTGCTACAAATTCTTTGGCTCAACCTCATTACCGACATATTCCCGGCGATGGCGCTCGCGCTCGAGCGGTCGGCACCCGACGTGATGAAGCGACCACCGCGCAGCCCCAAAGAGCCGTTGATGACACCAAGCTACGGGTGGTTGATCGTGTGGCAAGGGTTGTTGCTCAGCGGATGTACGCTTGCAGCCTTTGCAATTGGCATGCGCTGGTACGGAACAGAAGGCGCTGGTGTTCAGCATGCAGGCACGATCGCTTTTGTGACACTGGCACTCGCACAGGTCTTTCACGCATTCAACGCCCGCTCACGAACGCGTTCGGCATTGACCAATCTCTTGTTCACAAACGGTTGGCTGTGGGGGGCTACAACCGTTTGCTTGCTTTTACAGATCGCCACCATTTACGTCCCGTTGCTGCGAGGGGTTCTACACACGGTGCCGCTGACCGTTGCCGACTGGGGGTTAATAGCAATGGGCTCGTTCACTCCGGTTGGCATCGTTGAGGTCGTCAAATTCATGCAACGGTGGCCTGACTCACGCAGCGTCACCCTTGGCGTGTGACACGAGAATGGATCCCGCCGACAGAAATCGTCACCGAACGGTGCCACTCAATCAGGAGACGTCACCGTTCCGCAACGGCCGGCACGCCACGTTACGAAATGCAGCTGAAACACTACCTCGTACATTGTGCCGCAATACGCCCGAAGCAACTTATTGCCCGGTCCGGATCTTGGCACCCGGCGGACATTTGGCCAACGTGGGATTCACGGTAAGCCCGTTGAACTGCGCCTTGACAAATTGTGGTCTCAAAACGTCACATCACCACGCGCCTGGTCGATACAGTGACCACGTCGATGCCGCATATCAAACGTTCTCAAACGCTGCGGAAGAAAGCGCTCTCAAGGTCGTCTTGACGGGCGCGTAACATGCTGTCGTCTGAACATGATTCAAGGCTGACAATGAGCCGGAGCCGCATTGGTACGCCCCGTGCAACAGCCGTTGCTCAAGAAACACCCATGTCGAAGAAAACCATCGCGTTCTTGATTGTCGCCTCGTTAATTCTGATACCCGCCGTTTACGCCATCTCGGTCTACAACAGCTTGGTCCAGCTTGCGCAGAACGTGCAGTCACAATGGGCGCAGGTTGAAAATACGTATCAACGACGCGCAGATCTGATTCCCAACCTCGTGGCCTCTGTAAAGGGTACAGCGGCCTTTGAAAAAGATACGTTTATGGCAGTCGTAGAAGCCCGAAATGGCGTATCACAGATCGGCCCAACACCCCTGCCAGAGAACTCCGCGGCTCTTGAAAAGTTCCAGAAGGCACAAGGGCAATTGTCTTCGGCGTTGTCGCGGATGATGGTGGAGGTGGAGCGGTATCCCGATTTGAAGGCGAGCCAAAATTTTCGCGACCTTCAAGCTCAAATCGAGGGAACCGAAAACCGTATCGCCATCGAACGGATGCATTTCAATGAAGCAGCACGCGGATTCAACACCAAACGGAACGGATTTCCTGCCCTCCTGGTTGCAACGGCATTCGGTGAACGATTTCGAGAGAAGGGATACTTCCATCGGGCGGTGGTTGGTTCCGGCACGAAGCGTGCATAACCGTTAACCATGGACTCCAAATCAAATCTGACCAGTGTTGCGATCTTGCGACAACGCGCCAAAACCCACATCGAAAAGGGTGCTGTCACCGAAAGTTACGGCGGAGACGCGAAGGAAGCAATTGACATTCTCAACGACGCTCTGGCTACCGAAGTGGTCTGTGTGTTGCGATACCGCCACCACCATTTCATGGCCAATGGCATCGCATCACGCAGCGTGGCTGCCGAATTTCTCGAGCATTCCAACGAAGAGCAAGGGCACGCTGATCAGCTTTCAGCTCGCATCGTACAACTTGGCGGTTCACCCGAGCTTGATCCCAGCAAACTCACCCAACGCAGCCACGCCGAATTCGTCGCGGGAACATCAATCGACGACATGATAAAACAGAACCTCATCGCTGAACGGATTGCCATTGAGAGTTACCGCGAGATGATCGCCTACTTTTCACGATTTGATCCAACCACTCGATTGTTGCTCGAAGGCATTTTGGCAGTCGAGGAAGAACACGCCGACGAGCTTGCGTCCTTGCTCGATGACCGATGACGCGGTTAACGTTTCGCTTTTTTCTGCAAAGGCGTACGTCGTTTCGTCGGCGGGTTTTTGACAGGCGGCCGATCCTCTTCGTTGGGCCCAGGATTCCCACCTTCGCCCTCCCACACGGCGACCGGGTCGGCGGCAGTTTGTTTGGGTGTAGGACGAGGTTGCGGGCGAATGGCTGTGCGCATCAGATATCCTCAAAATCCCGAACGGTTTACCAACTCCGCACCGTGGACCCGTAGGATCCTCGCCACTTCGCTGTGGCATTCTTGCCCTTCGGAGCGAATATCCAGGATCACGTTTCCCGTTTTCAAGCGGGCTGCCAAAACCTGCAACTCGCGCTCGGGAAAATGGTGTCCGACAATTGCGCCTAGAGATCCAATGAGGATTGCACCCACAGCGCCCCCCGCAAGAATGGCTAACGAAACGGGGGCATTGATCATTTGAAGCGGACCCGCAGCCAGGCCTGCCAATGTGCCTCCCTCGAAAACCCCGAGTATCAACCCACTTTTGGCAAGTGCTCTCGTCGTCCGGCCACCGCCCTGTTTTGTTAATTCCACATGGTTATTAACGCCATCTCGATAAGACACGACGGAATAGCAACGTTTTATACGGTTATTGTCAGCGAGGTCGGTTAACGCGTCTATGGCTTGAATTTTGGTATTGAAGAATGCGAAAACTTCATGCTCTGTTGTCATGTCTTGCCCTCCAACCAATTGACTTACGCAATATCTATGCCCAAACCGCATCACGGGGGCCTGCCATCGGTGAACCTGGGCACGATAGTTGCTTCTGTCGTGTCCTATGAACGCAACAGAGAAGCAGAATGGTGTTACCATTTTGCCCAAACGGGCCAATACAGTTTCCGATGGTGACACCCGGACTTCCGCCCTCGATGAGCGATCACAGGAAGCACTGCGACTCCTGAACGACGCATTCTCGACGGGAATCGTCTGCGCACTACGGTACCGCCGTCACCACTTCATATTGCAGGGCAACGGCCTGCGCGGTGTGGCGGGCATCTTTCTGCTTCATTCCAACGAGGAACAATGGCATGCCGACCAAATCTCGGCTCGCATCGTTGATCTTGGTGGAATGCCGACCTTATGCCCTGACAAGCTGAGAGCTTTCGTGCTCGCTGACATCGCGTCTGGCGCGTCCGTCCAACTGATGATCGTTCAGAGCCTCATCGCCGAACGTTTCGCGATCGAAACCTACCGAGAATTGATCGGGTATTTTTCATCCCGTGATTTGGAAACGCGACTCCTCCTCGAAGGAATCCTGGTCGTAAAGCAAGGACACGCGGCGGACCTTTCAGTCCTTCTTGAAAAAGAATGACCGCTCACGACTGAGAGACAGGGCTGGCGTTCATGGCGTCTGCGGAACGCGCTCCGCCAGCCAACGTCCAGTCGTGCAGAACGTCGTTTGCCATGCCTTCAACAACAACCAATGGAAGACCTGCCTCTGCGGCCATCCGGGCGATAGCGCGGCGTGCAGATTCGGTACCCTGCCGGCGCAATCCAATTGCGGGCGCCTGAAACTCTTTGCGCGTATGCGCGCCATCGCAAAACGGCATCGTGGCGGAGTATCCGCATCGACACAGGGCAACGGTATCGGATTTCGGTCCGACAAACTCATTCCCTTCCTGGTCAACGATAGCGTACGGGCCCTTCACAACAAATGGGCCGTTGGTCAACGCCGTGATCATGATCTTCCAATTCGTTGTCATTGTTCCCCCCAACCCGTGCACCTATCATGCCAACAAAACCCACGGCTAACCCCGTTTCAAACACCGTCTGTCCCATACGTTTGCTGATTCCAAACCTTGTGAAGTGTGACGAATACACTGACCGACAACGGTCCCGCTATGAGACCAATTGGGCCGAGTAAGGTGAGGCTGCCGAGAATCGAGAAGAATACGAGCCCGCTGTGTGCTTCATCGGTCCCTCTTGTCAATATGGGGCGCAGCACGTTGTCGACGAGCCCCACGACAAAAACCGCATACAGGGCAAGAAAGATCGCAGCAGCAGTATGACCGTCAAACGCCAACCAGGCTGCAAGCGGAAGTGCCACCATCGCGGAACCGACTGCCGGAAAAAACGATGTGAAGAACGTGAGCAAGCCGAAAAAAACCGCCTGGGGCGCACCCGCGATGAGATAGCCGATGGTCGCGACGCCGCCTTGTGCGGCTGCAGTGCCGAGATTGCCCCCGAGTGCGGATCGGGCTGAACGGCGGAAATCTCCCAGAGCGCTACGCGTCTGAATTTCGGGCAATGGGAACGCGCGTACCAACCAAGATGCAAGGCGTCGCCCATCCAGCAAAAGAAAATAGAGCGCGATAATCATGACGGCGGCTTGGGTGGCAAGACTGGTGAGCAAACCGAGACTGCCGCCCATCCATCTCATGAGGTGGCTCGAGCTGGATTTGAGGGCACCAGGTCCGCCGCCCGAGGCTTCCTGTACCGCGGCAAGCCCCTGCAAGGCCAAAGGTTTGACGAACTTGGGCAGCCGGGCCAATACCACTTGCACACGCTCGGGAGCCAGCCGCATTCGCACCTCGGCAAATGCTTCGCCACCTTGATCGATTGCGATTGCGACCAACGCGGCAATGGGCAGCAAGATCGCCAAGGTTACAGCCAACGTGATCAGCAGGGACGACAGCCATCGCCAGCGCACGACGATGGCCAGCTTGTTATGCGTTTTGCCAACGAATGCAGCCAGGACGCCGGCCAGCAGCAAGGGACGCCATAGGGGAAACAACGTCAACGCTAAAAAGCCGATCCCCAATATGAGTACAAAGAACGAGAATCGACTGCTTTGGCGCTCCGCAGTCGCCGGAACGGGTGTGAGCGTTGTGATTGGTGTAGACATGGGTGGCATCCTACTATTCAAAATGCATGCCAAAACGGGTAGGCATTGCTAAATGTGCGGGAAAGGCCCATGTTTCGACCGGTCATGCTCGCGGGTGAAACAGATACGGCTTCCTCGCTTTGCCTGTTGGTGGTCGACGACGACGTGGACTATCGGTGGTTGCTTCGACAGGCAGCCATCGAAAGCGGCTGGAAGGTGCTCGAAGCCGCGTCCATCGCCGAAGCCGAGGCGATACTCTCGGAGACGCCTGAGACCGACATTGATTGCATCTTGCTCGACTACGTTTTGCCAGATGGCGACGGCCTTTTGGCGCTTGAAAAGCTAACCGCACGCGCCTGGCAAATTCCCGTGATCATGCTGACCAGCATGGAAAACACCGAGGTTGCCGTACGTTTACTCGAACAAGGCGCTGCCGATTTCGTTTCCAAGCGCGCGCTCACGGGCAAACGCTTGCGTGAGGTGGTCTTGCGCGCGACGCGTGCGTTGCGCGCGGAACGTCAAAAGAAGATCGCCGAGATTCGTTTGGCCGCCCACGAAGCGTTGCTCATGGCGGTATTGGAACAAATGCCGGCGGGCGTGCTGATCACCGATGCGATCGGACGTGTGCTTTTTCGCAATGCCCGCTTCCTTTCGCTGACGGGTGACGACCTTTCGAGTGCCGGGTCCATCGCAGAGATGACTGACATTTGCGATACAAACGACCAGGTTGGCCCGAAGGGCCGTTCGCTATTGATGTCCGGACTGGCACTCCCGGATCCCTTGAACACCGAATTCAAGCTGCGCGGCCAACAGGGCGACTACGTCGTGAGAATGCAACGCGCCGAGGTGCACCTTGACGGTGTGCAAGACGATAAATCCATCGCACGTGTCGATGTTTTGGGCGACGTCACGGATCTGGTGGCGGCCGAAAATTACCAGCAACAAATCATGGCCATTGCGACGCACGATTTGCGCAATCCGTTGTCGGCCATTGCGACAAACGCGGGCGTATTGGCACGTGCCGGCGAAATCACAGAAGAGAAAAGACAAAAACGAGCCGCGGGCATCCTTTCAAGTGCAAAACGCATGACGCGCATGATTGAAGATCTCTTCGACTACACCACTGCCACGCTGGGCAAGGGTATTCCCGTGGTGTTCCAGTCTGCAAATCTCGGGACGATATGCACGGAAGCAGTGGCAGAAGCGCGCGCGGCATTTCCCGATCGCGAGCTAAACCTCGAACGCAAGGGCGATTTGACGGGAAACTGGGATGCGGATCGGTTGCATCAGGTTCTGCAAAACCTTGTGAGCAACGCATTCAAATATGGCGATCCGACCCGACCCGTATCTCTGAGCGTGACAGCGAATACCGTACTACAAATTGGCGTTGGATTGGTCGACGGGGTTTCCTTGGAGGTATCCAATCATGGCACCCCGATCGACGAGGAGCTGTTGCCCCACATTTTCGACGCATACCGTCGCGGCGTGGTCCATTCGCAGCGAAGTTTGGGACTGGGTCTTTACATCGCGCGACGGATTCTCGACGCCCATCAGGGGACGATCGTTGCCACGTCCTCCCTGGCCGACGGCACGCGCTTTCAGGTGCATCTACCCAAAATGCCGGGCCTATCGGGACCGGCCGACGTGAATCGCATGCGTTGGCACAATGCTTGAATGGATAACCGGCGTGCTAACAGATTGCCGCGTTCAAGATGCGATTCGAGGGGTTCGGCGTACCCAAACGGGAACAAAACACAAAGCCGTGGTTACGGTTCCGAAACGTAAGAAGTTTTAATGCTTGAAATATTGGTGATCGAAGACGATCCGGAAATGCGCGAAGTCCTGGTGGATGATCTGCGCGACGCAGGACATCAACTGGAATCTGCCGCGGACGGTCAAACTGCGCTTGAACTCATCGCACTCAAAACGTTTGACCTCGTTGTGTGTGACGTCCAGTTGCCACGCGTCGACGGATTGACCCTCATGCGAAAATTACGCACGGAGTCGCCATCCACCGACGTGATCTTGATGACTGCATTCGCCGAAGTTTCGCAGGCCGTGTCCGCTTTGAAGGAAGGGGCGTCGGACTATCTCATCAAGCCCTTCTCTCTGGAGGAGTTGCATCTAAGGGTGCAACGAATCGGAGAACGAAAGAACTTGCAACGCGAACTGGAGAAAGCTCGCGCTGACATTGACGATCGAGACACCACCCTGGTTGGGGATTCCCCCGCCATGCGACGTGCGATCGACATGGTGAAGATGGTCGCACTCAGTGATGTATCCGCATTGATCACTGGCGAAAGTGGCACGGGAAAAGAGCTGATTGCGCGAATGCTTCACGAGCGGAGCAGCCGCAAGAGCAAGCCGTTCATAGTCGTCAATTGCGGAGCCCTGGCCGAGAATTTGATCGAAGCTGAATTGTTCGGACATGAACGCGGGGCATTTACCGGCGCCGTCAAAAAGCGCGAAGGCCGATTCAAAGCGGCGGACGGCGGCACGTTGTTTTTGGACGAGATTGCCGAGTTACCGCTCAGCGCGCAAGCGTCGCTATTGCGTGTATTGCAAGAGGGCACCTTCGAGCCGATCGGCACCAACACCCAGATGAAGGTCGACGTTCGCGTGGTGTCAGCAACCCACCGCAATCTGCGCGAACGCGTGAAATCAGGAGTATTCCGCGAAGATCTGTTCTACCGAATCAACGTGATCGAGATCCCGTTGCCGCCACTGCGGGAACGCCCGGGTGATCTTGTTTTGCTGCTTGGACACTGTTTGCGCAAAATGGTGCCCAAGGGGACACCGTTGCCCAGCCTCACGCCTGCAGCGTGGGCCGCCTTGATGCATTACCCCTTTCCCGGCAATGTTCGGGAGTTTTCCCACGCCATCGAACATGCGCTGGTCTTGTCCGGGGCAAAGGAAATCGACGCGTTCCATCTACCACCGGCAATTTCGTTTACCCAGGCGGTCGCAGGTGATGCCGGCGCAGTCGTTCCCGTCGGAGAACCCGTGTTGCGTTCGCTACAAGACGCCTTGCGCGATTTTGAGCTGCACTACCTCCAGCGGGCGCTCAAAATCACGGGCGGTAAACGCGTGCTCGCAGCACAGATGCTCGGAATTTCCCGCAAGACGCTGTGGGAAAAACTAAGAAATACCGAGCAAAGCGACGCCGAAGATGTGATCGAAGCGGGTGTCTCAACCGGACTTGGATGATCCGTCCGGCGGGTCGCACTGACTGCTAACCCGTTCGATTTCGCTTAAAAGGCGATTCAAATTGACCGGCTTTCGGATTGACAAAGCGTCGAGGGCGTCAACACGATCATCGTCGACTGTGGCGCTCACCACAATGACAGGAATCCGAGCCAATACCGGATCGGTCGCACGTTTTTCCAAGAAGCCGTAACCATCCAAAATAGGCATATTCAGATCCAGGACGATAAGGTCCGGATCAAGTCCCCTTGCGAGTTGCGCCAAGGCGTCCGCGCCGTCGAGCGCAGACGACACTTGATATCCATCGTCATCAAGTACCTCGCAAAGCGCTTCGCGAACATCCAGATCATCGTCGACGATCATGATGTGTGAAGGCGCATGAGTCCGTAAAACCGGGGCGACCATTGTTCAACCGATTTACATGTTAGCGCCGTCAAACCGTTATACGAGAAGAATCGCTTCGCAAACGTTACAATTCGTACTACGACTTGGTTCACCGACAGATTCGCCTGTTTCGCCTGATCCCCATCCGTCCGGGATTCGTAACCTCCGTTGTCCCATGGTTACCGTAGCGAAATGGGAACTCGCATTAAGGCGCTCACGCGTTGGGCATAGGCGGTGGCATGAATACTGCTTTGTACGGGGGATGAATCGTTTCCATCCACGTGACCCCGGAGAAATTCACATGCAGAGTCGACTTTTGAGCAAATCCCTTCCCTTTTTGGCACTCGCTCTTGCTTCCGCATGTGCGAGCAGCAGAACCGCCCCAAACGAAAAAGCCGAAAGCTCCTCAGCGGCCATTCGTGCTGCGGAAGAGGTTGGTGCAAACCACACACCCACGGCTGCGTTGCATCTTCAACTTGCCAAGGAGCAATTCCAACACGCGAGTTCTTTAACCAATGACGATGACCGAGGACGCGCCGATCGCTTGCGGATGCGAGCACAAGCTGACGCAGAACTATCGCTGGCGCTCGCACGAAGCGAGTCAGAAAAGAAAGAAGCGATACAGGCGATCAACGATCTCAATACGTTGAACCAACGCTCGTCGCAACAATAGAACCGCCAGATCCACCTAACCCAACAATTTTTAGAAAGAATACCCATGAAAACCGACGACCGTTCACGCTGGCTAACCCTCCTTCCCTTCGCAACTCTTTTTGGCGCTGCATGTGCCACCACGACGCCCGTTGAACTGGAAAACGCCAGAACCGCCTATGCACGAGCCAGCAAGGGCCCGGCGGCACAAGAAACGCCCGCCGACTTGCACAAGGCCATGACGGCGCTTCAACTCGCCGAACGTACCTTTGCGGACGAAGAAAGCTCGCAAAAGACCAGAGACTTCGCCTATATCGCGCAACGCACTGCCCAACTTGCAGAGGCTCGAGCTGACGCCGCAATCGCCATGCGAAACGCTGCGACCGCGGAAAGTGCACTTGCAACAAAGAAAGATGCAATCGCTGCCGAAACGGCTGGGACGCTGGCAAAAACACAAGGTCAGTTGGCAGCTTCTCAACAGGGAGAGGCGGTCCAAACAGAAAAAGCTGCCAGTGAACGCGCTGGTCGAGAGGAAGCCGATCTAAAAACCGCAAGTGAACGCGCTGCTCGGGAGGAAGCCGATCTAAAAGCTGCGGCCTCGGACCAGAAGGCGATACTCGCAGAAGAGAAGCTTAAAGCGGCGGATGAAGCGCTCGCCAAACTGGCAGCAAAACCCGAAGCCAGAGGCATGGTCATCACGCTCTCAGGAAGCGTGCTCTTCCGTTCGAATGAGTCTGCTTTATTGCCCGCTGCACAGAGCAGGCTTGATGAAGTGGCCAATGCACTCGTCGCGAACGGACAAGACGTCATCGTTGAAGGCCATACCGACTCCCGCGGTTCTTCCTCGACCAACATGCTGCTGTCACAACGCCGCGCGGAATCCGTTCGAAGCTATATGGTCTCGCGGGGTTTTCCAGCCGAAAAGATCGTTGCGCGTGGCATCGGATCGGATAGACCGATTGGTGAAAACAAGAGTCCCGAGGGTCGCGCCAACAATCGCCGCGTCGAAATCATCATCCCCAAACCCATGACGACCGCGGGGAAGTAACATGGCTCCCCCCGAATCAAAACTCGATTCGCCGGTGGTCACTATGGAATCCCAGCTTGCTTTGCTGGGTTCCAAACTCCAAGAGCTGGCGGACCATGCCGCTGCGACCGGAGACGAACTTAAACACGACTATCGCAAGCGGGTCCAGGGTTTGAAAGCAAAACATCAGCGGGCTCAGGTGAAGTTCGACATTTGCAAAGCCGCTGGTGCCGACAAATGGGACACGTTGAAGGAAGGCATGGAACGTGCCTGGCGCGAATTGAAAGACGCGTTTGACGCCCTTCCGCGAAAACACTGATTTCAACCTCTGATTTGCTCGGAGCAACGGTGTCGATCCGTTGTTTCGAGCGGGTCAACACCCATAAGACAATTATTATGCAAACACGCACATCGCCCGAAAAATTAAATACCCTTTTGTTTGGCGGTGGGCACAACCCGCACGGTATTCCGTCGGATGAGTTGCTTGTCGAACGGGCAAAGCAGGGCGATCTTGACGCGTTTGACAGGCTTGCTCTCCGACATCAAGAACGACTCTACCGACTTGGTGTTCGGATTCTACGACACGAACCCGATGCACAGGATGTGGTTCAGATTTCACTTTTGTCTGCCTGGAAAAATATTGGAAAGTTCGAGAGCAAGGCCCAGTTCGGAAGCTGGATCTACCGAATCGCGACCAATACTGCGCTCATGATGTTGCGGGCGCGCCGCCGGCATCCCGAGACGTCGCCCGAGGATATGATTCGCGTCGAAGACTCTGACTCTTTGCAACCCGTCACGCTGCTGAGCGACGGGTCCCATCAGCCCGATGTTGCGTTTCAAGCGGCAGAGTTACGCTCGCACATCCAGGCAGCAGTGGACACTCTGTCGGAAGAGGCGCGGGTGGTCTTCATTTCTCGTGATATTGAGGACAAGAGCACCGACGAAACGGCGGCCTTGCTGGAGCTCAGTGTTTCGTCCGTCAAAACGCGCCTTCATCGGGCGCGCCGTGTTTTGCGATTGACCATCGGAGCGCATTTCGACCCCAGTTGTTAGAGAGTGATAATGGACGACCTCGAAATCAAGTCGCCCTCCTTGCGTGCTCGTGCCAACAAGAGCCTGACGAGACACCAGAGGTCGATTGAAGGCGCATTTGCTATCATAGGGCGCCCATCCACCCTCTACGCTATCCTCGTCACCGTAGGGATTTGGATCGCCGGCAACACGATCCTATTTGTCGTCAACCCAGCCTACACCCTGGATGCACCGCCCTTCTTTTGGCTTCAGGGTGTCACAAGTCTTAGTGGCCTGCTGGTTACAACCATCGTTCTCATTACCCAGAGTAGACAAGCCCGCCACGCCGAGGAACGGGTCGCCCTTGATCTGGAAGTAAACCTCTGTACCGAGCTCAAGATCTCAAAGTTGATCGGGCTCATGGAGGAACTACGGCACGACCTGCCCATCGTTCACGACCGTGTCGATCCACAAGCAGACGCCATGCAAACCGCGCTCGATCCGCATGCGATCATGACGGCGCTCGAGGGGACCAAAGACGTACCAGACGAACCTTAGATAGAGGATTCCGACACGAAGTACGAAGGCGTTCGTGAACGACACTTGCCAACCATCCTACGTTATGGGCGATGTGTAGAACTTGATCGCGTCCTATTTCGGCAGATTTAAGCTGGCCTTTTGTTAGCCACCGATCCGCGGAGTGAGGGACTCCTTAAAGCGGAAGCCGCACTGCAAAGCGCGATCTTCAACAGCGCCAACTTCTCAAGCATCGCCACTGACGCAAACGGCGTCATCCAGATTTTCAATGTCGGTGCCGAGTGGATGCTCGGCTACAGCGGTAATCAAGCTCGTGCTGAGCGAAAAGAAGGTCACCGATTACGAGCTGACGGCGTGCGCACGCGATGGGAAGAAAGCGGTGGTGTCCTACAACGCAACCACCTTTTATGATCGGGACCGCACACTGCAGGGCGTCTTCGCTGCGGCACGCGACGTGACGGAACGTAAGCGAGTGGAGTTGGAACTGAAGCAGGCCAAGGCCGCCGCCGAAGAGTGCGAGCCGGACCAAGTCGGATTTTCTAGCAAGCATGAGTCATGAAATCCGAACGCCGATGAATGCGATCATGGGCATCGCGGATCTGCTCGCGAAGACCCCCCTCTCCCCGGAGCAAGACAAGTATGTACAGATCTTTCGTCGCGCCGGCGACAACTTGCTGAATCTCATCAACGACATCCTCGATCTCTCCAAGGTCGAAGCCTCACAGCTCGAGCTAGAGCAGACCGGATTTTCGTTGAACGACCTGTTGGATCCCAGGAAAAAGGGCTGGCCCTGATGTGCGAAATATCGCCGGACACGCCTAACAACCTGGTCGGCGACCCAACAAGGCTGCGGCAGGTGCTGCTTAATTTGACGGGTAACGCGATCAAGTTCACGGAATCGGGCGAAGTGTCCATACGAGTCACACCGGACGGCGACGCCTCGATCCCAACCGCATTGCGGTTCACGGTCACGGACACCGGTGTTGGAATTCCGGACGAGAAATTGGCGCGGGTGTTTGAACGATTTACGCAGGCCGACTCATCCACCACCCGCAGGTTCGGGGGCTCGGGGCTGGGCCTGACAATTTCGAGACGCCTCGTAGAGCTGATGGGCGGACGCATCTGGGTCGAAAGCACCGTCGAGAAGGGAAGCATGTTTTCTTTCGTCGTACCGTTCGAACTCTGGGCGGGAGCGCTGGTGCGGGCGACCCCGTCGGGTAACACGGATCCCGCGCCGCCACTTCGTCACGTTGGCCTACCTGGCGGACACACCGTTCCGGGTCGACATCGCCGAGAACGGGGCTATCGCCTGTAAGATGTTTGTAGCCGGAAACTACGATCTTCTGCTGATGGACCGGCAGATGCCTGTCATGGATGGCTTGAGCGCGACGCATGCAATGAGAGCGTGGGAACAGGCGAACAACCGTCCATCTACGCCGATCATCGCGCTGACGGCATCTGCGTTGAAAGGGGATCGAGAGAAGTGTCTAGCGGCGGGCTGCACTGCATTCTTGACGAAACCAATCAAGCAAGAGGTGCTTCTGCAAGCAATCAAGGAGCAAACCACGGTCGAGCTGCCATAATCGAAAGAGCCGAGCATCCGTGTGGACCCGAGTTTCGTGCTCGAGTTTCCCAAATTAGCCGAACGGATCCCGCGGTTTCTGCTGAACCGCAGGCAGGATGTCATTACGTTGTTGGACGCCTTGGCTCGGGGTGATTTTGGGCCCGTTGAGCGTCTGGGGCACTCCATGCATGGCTCGGGAGCTAGCTTTGGCTTTCAAAGCATCACGACATCGGCGCCGCCCTCGAACGCGAAGCCCAGAACGCGGACAGCGGCGCGTCTCTACGGTTGGTGGGTGAATTATCCAGCTACCTTGATCGTGTGCAGCTTGCGGAGACGTGACACGACTGCTTAGAGCGATGATTCCAGCAGGCTCACCAACATGGGAAATCCTGCTGGTCTCCATATGGTTTCGAGGGTTTGGTCATCGATTAGCGCATACCCTGGACGACTAGAGATCCCCGCGCCCGGATCCCAGAGCAACCAGCGATGGGGCACCGTGGAAACTGTTCCCAGACAGTCTTCTTCACACCCAATAAGCACAACGAAGTGGCTCAGCAAACCTCCCGTGCCCCCTCGGACCTGAACACCCAGAATTACGGGTCGCCCTTTTCGCAACTCGTGAACGAGAGTCGGACGGTCGCCGCGGAGAACAAACGCCTTACGGATTGGGCTTGTTGTCGCGCCTTTGATCGCAGAAAGTGGAACGCCATTCGATTTGTTGCCATCGAAGGATTTGCGGATTCGCCGCTCGGCCTCTTCGTATGAGACATCGCTGTCAGCGTGCGCACTCCAAAACGTGGCTGCCGCAGCCACTGCGCAATCTGATTGAGAGCGCTGCAGCACCGGACGAACGCCGATGCGTGTCCACGTATTTCCCTCCGACAGTGTCGAGTTGGGTAGCGAAGAAACTGCCGTACAAGCACCCGTCCCCACGAGAAGACCGAGCGATACAAGTCCGTTACGTCCCATTGATCACAAAAGGATAATCAATACGATCAACGCCACCACCAGAGCGGTTCCGGATAGGTATATGCCAGAACCGCCGCCTCGGAACTCTGCCTGTTGTTGGGATTGTTGTTCGCGCATGGCGTAGGACGATTCCGGCTTTGCCGGAACAGCCGTTTCGGTTGAAGCCACCACCGTCGAGGTTGGCAACTCTGTGTTGGACTTCAATTGGGGCGTGTCCGCAAACGCCGTCCCGGCCGTCGTTAACGACAACGCCATCAGAGTGAAAAGAAATTTTCGACAAGAAACTACAAAATTGTTCACGATCGTCCTTTCTTGCTCGATGACGAGCCTAACCAGTATCCGAGAACCAGGGACACCAACATGGTGCGCCCAAGATTATTGCGGACGTGCGTCCGCCAATTCGAAAGTTCAGTCACCCGAGTTCGCAAGGTTACAAGCGACTGGGCCAGGTGCCCACGTTTTGCGGCCAAATCGGTCTCACAATCCTTCACCAATTTTTGCCGATGGTCGACCATGATCTCGTTCTTCATGGGACCATCATCCTTTTGGCGGAAACAACGGGCACGGACATTCCGTCCTTAATCCCACTGATTGTATTGGTAACTTGAACATTGGTTTTGTGTAAAACACGCATACGTCTAATTCGTACGACAGAAAGGCCCACCCCCAAAGCTCCGCCAACGAGCTGTAACAATCCCAGCCCAGCAAACGCCATGGGCATCCCGATCCAACGGCTTAACCAGAAGGCCAATCCTGTCATTGCAAAAACGTATCCCAACGCGATGATCGGCAGAAAAACCGCGATGCGGCCAACATCGCGGGCCGCATCGCTCACGTCCGCCGCCACCTCGACCCGAAACAACCGAAACTGCGATGCCAAGACATCGATAAAATCGTCTAGTGCATCTTTTGCAAGATCTGAAATGTTTTTTTTCGGAAGGTCATTGAAAGCGGATTGGTTTTTCATTTGCGACATACCTCTCAGGTAAGATCAGCTCGATGAATACCAGGGTCGGTTTTAGCGGACCCATCGATAGCGTTGTGTGTGGCAGTGTCGCGCATCGATTGGAATCGATCGCGTAGGTCTGATCGTAGCTCCCGACCAGACTTCGGTGCCAAAACCAAAGTCACTGCTGCTCCCACGACAACGCCCGCAGCAAACCAGGGAAGCGCGCTCATCCAACGATCACCGGTCGTTCTTTTTGTCGAAAGACCGAGAACCCCAAGGATATCATCCTTTGTCAAATCACTAAGTGCATCAAGTTTCATTTTCAACCTACCTTCTGTTCTTGTTTGTGGTCATTACGATTTGATCCAGACGGTTGTGCTTGCACCATTTGCCCGACAACCTGTGCCAACATGGGCATCGAAACGAATCTCATCCCAATCTTGAAAATTCGTGCAGTAAGCGCCGATGTCAGTCCGCCTCCAATGATGTAGCCTGCACCCAGCGCAACAAGAACCGTTCGAATCGGATTGTCGTTTGCTTGCTGGCCGAGGAATGTTCGCGCGTCAGCCGCCCGTTGTACGAGATGATTTCGTTCATTCACGGTGTGCTACTTTCGCGATGATGATCCCAATGGCGAAGGCACCCAAAATACTTGCTACTGGATGGTCACGAACGATTTGCACCCCGCGGGTTTTCCATTCCTGTACGCGGTCCATGCTTGACGAGAAGCGATCCTTTCCCAAACTGGCCAGAACCGACTCGTCCTCGGGATACCCCGCGTCACCTGTATTTAAAACATTCATGTGATAATCCGCCTTCCTTGAATCAACCGAATAGCCACCACCACGACAGCCAGCACCAACAATATGTGGATGTAGCCACCGATTGTGTATGACGAAACAAATCCCAGTGCCCAGAGCACTGCCAAAACGACTGCAATTGTCCAAAGCATTTTGTGTCTCCTCGCCCGAAGAGGAATGCAATTGCTAGGCCAAACACGTGCTTTGCGTTGATTCGAGGTTTCCGTGCCTTACCGGGCTTACATTCTGAGCAGCAGTCTGATTCACGGGCAGTTTGGGTCTGCCGTGCGTAACACGTTTTTGTAAACGTAACGGAACGCAGACGGCCCGTTACCCACAACTCTTAGTTGTTTACCCGAACGGCACCCTTTGGTAGCGGAAGGACCTGTTGGCACAGGCCTTGCTGAGGCTCCCACCGCGGTGGAATGAGGCACACGTTGTGTCGCACCACCAGGGTCGTTTACACCAGGAAATTTGACCAATGAAAACTGTGATCTTGACTTTAACTCTCAGCACCATCGCGTTCGTCGCCCTACCATCCAGCTCCGCCAGTGCTCAGGAGGACATTGTGAGGGATCCGAGTGCAGAGCCCGTACCGGTTGGTCCGGGAGCTCTTCCCGGTGACCTCCCGCCACCGCGTTCGGACAACGATCCCCGCCCCTTGGTTGCAGCACCGATGGCAGAAAACGGACCCGGCGTCACGAGCCAAGCTGGCATCGGAGGCACTCAAGCCTACGGACGTGTTGGCGTTTTGGAATTGGGAGGTTCAGCGGGCATGACCATCGCGAATACCTTCAATCGTGTCGAACTTGCGCCCAGCGTGGGCTTGTTCATCGCCGATAACCTGCAGTTGTCCGTAATCGGCGTCTACAGTCGGTTCCACGTCGACGGAGAGAACGGCGTCGCAGGCCGTACCGCGACCGAATTCAAATTGCTCCTTGAGCCAAGCTACCATTTGCCGTTGTCACAGACCCTCTTCGCTTTTGCAGGCGTCGGGGCAGGCGTCGCTTACCTATCGAAGCAGGAAACAGGATTCGCGATGCAACCCCGTCTCGGGCTGAACCTGTTGGTAGGCCGTTCCGGAATCTTGACGCCTTCTTTCAATGTCGCGTATTCCACGGTGGACGCAATCAGCACACCAGGCGGAACCGTTCTCGGTGTGCAAACGTCGTACGGTATCAACGTTGGTTACACCGTCATGTACTAGACGAGACATCATCGTACCCACCCTCACCAACGATAGGTTGGTGAGGGTGACTAGCTTTCAACTTAAACCTAAGCGATTGTTACTTACCGAGACGGCTCACGCGAGCCGTCTCGTTTTTCGTCGCGAACTTCAAACGATAGCTTGAACTTGGGGGCAACTTCAGGGCAAAACAGTCGACAAACTGACGTGTCGCCCGCCCCTGCCTCCCCTGCCCCTTTGCCGCCCGATTTCGAGCGCTTGCAACGCTCGTTCGCTGACGATGATTCGGGAGATCCACGGGTGCGCGCCAGCTGGCAAGCGCGTCTGCAGCACTTCCGCAACCTTTACCGCACCCGGCCGGAGCTGTTTTCGGAGGCAGCCATCACGACGTTGCGCGCCATCGCACAGGCGCTGCAAACCCAGACGAGCCCTGTCCTAACCGCGGACGCTCCGGGACGTGTGCTGCGAGAACTGTTCGGTTACAACCAGTTTCGCCCCGGTCAGGAGCAGATCATTCGTGCCGCCATCGGTGGCCGCGATTGCGTCGGAATCATGCCGACCGGCGCGGGCAAATCGCTCACCTATCAAATCCCTGCACGCCTTCTGGGCGGCACCACACTTGTTCTGTCGCCGCTTATCGCGCTGATGAAAGATCAGGTCGACGGGATGGATGACATTGGCCTGCGCGCGACGTATTTGAATTCGACACTTGATCCATCCGAACGCCGCGCACGCATTGAGGGTCTGCGTGCAGGACACTGGGAATTGCTTTATGCCGCGCCCGAAGGCCTTGAGGCCTCCGTCGGATACGCGCTTGAGGGTGCGGACATTCGCCTGATCGCGGTCGACGAAGCCCATTGCATAAGCCACTGGGGGCATGACTTTCGACCCTCGTACCGCAACCTGCAAGGATTGAAACGCCGTTTCAAAGTTCCCGTCCTGGCGCTCACCGCAACGGCGACAGAAACCGTAACGCGAGATATCGTCACACAGCTTGGCATGAACGCGCCCCTGTGTGTTCGCGGCAGTTTCTATCGTAAAAACCTGCATTTGTCCGCCATCCGAAAAGGTGGCGAGTCGGCCACGGTCCGGCAAAGCATCTTGCAACTCGCGCTCGCGCGAAAAGGTCAAAGCGGCATCGTGTATTGCCTCTCGCGCAAGGCCACCGAATCCACCGCAGAGTATCTGCGCGACGAGGGTATCGCCGCCATGGCCTACCACGCCGGCATGGAACCCGACGAACGCAACAAGGTGCAAGATCGCTTCCGCAACGACGACATCGACGTGGTGGTGGCAACCGTCGCCTTCGGAATGGGCATCGACAAATCCAACGTACGCTACGTCATCCACAGGGATATGCCGCGTTCTATCGAAGGGTACTACCAGGAGATCGGCCGCGCTGGCCGCGACGGCATGAACAGCGACTGTATCCTGTTCTATTCGTGGGCTGATGTGGCCTCGTACGATCGCATGGCCGAAGATGGCGACAAGGCAAACGTCGCACGCATACGGGCTCAGGTGCGCGAGATGTTCGAGTTGGCCGAACACACCGGGTGCCGACAGCAAGAACTGGTGAGCCACTTCGGGGAAACGATCGCGGGGTGTGGTACGGCCTGCGCCATCTGTTCCGGTCGCGACGTGCTGGTTGAATCGCACCGCACAATATCGGTCGTACGAAAGCGGAAAAAAGACGACCGGGTGCAACGGCCGCAAACAGATTTGCGCGAGGCGGGCGAGCCGGCACTGCCACCAGACGAGATGCCGTCCACCCACGATGAAGAGGGACTTTTCGAGGCATTGAAGCAATTGCGACGCCGACTCGCAGCACAGCGAAAGCTTCCGGCCTATGTGATTTTCAACGATGCCACGCTTAGTGAAATGTCCAGCCGTCGACCGATGACTGAAGAGGCACTCATGGAAATCAGCGGCGTGGGTCCCAAGAAGTTGTCGCTTTATGGCGGTGCCTTCCTCGACCTGTTGCGCCGGTAGTTTTCCTGTCACGTCCGGGGGCGAGTGCGCATCTTATGTTTGTCTAGATGAACCCAACCTACGACGTTTGCAAACCCAACATCAGCGCTGCCGGAAAACGGCACCGAAGGCGCATTGCATGGTTGGGTGCGATCGTCAGTGTGGCTGGACTGGGCGTCATGCTGGCACTGAATACGCCGCCGGCCTTGCGGGCCATGATTGGCTTCCCGGTGTTCCTAACGGCAGTTTGCGCGCTGCAGGTAAGACGCAACACCTGTGTGAAACACGCTGCTGCCGGAGTTTTTGAGCACGAGGACTTTTCCACGACACCGGTGTCCACGGACGATGCTCGTGCAAGCAAACACACTGCGATGTCGATATGGCGCGACGCCGCGATATTCGCAATATTGGCCGTGGCCCTGACTGTCGGCGGTGCTTTGCTTTTTTAAGCAACGCCGTGTTGCCGCGCAAAACTCGGGTCACCTACGGTTCGCGTCGCAGACAACGGCTCGCCAGCTCGCGAGAGGTTGCGTCCTCGGGCGAGACCGCCAAAAGCGCCATCACCAGAGTGTTTGCGTCGGCCTGTGCATTGTTGCAGGCTAGACGGGCATTTAAATAAAGATGATACGCCACGAAGGCGCGCTCCTCGCGCGTGCGCACAACGGAGGGCGTATCGAAAAATGACTCGGGTGATCCGTCACGATTCAACTGCCAGGTATTTCCAAACCTTACCAACTTATGACCAAGCTCGGGTGTCATCTCGAGGGCCGGATCGACAAAAACAGGACGCAGCTTGGCAAGTTGTGATACCGATGCCAGCGACAGCGGACCTTCACGATGCGATTGCATGAGTGGCTCGAATTCAGGCAGCGCCGCTTTCACCCGAGCGGCGTATCCGGGGCCCCGATTCCAGCCAAGGTGAACCCAGGCCACATCCGGTCGCTGACCCTCGACGCCGCGCAAATAGGACATGAGAAAGGCCGTCTCGTAGTGCGCTGTCAGGTAGGCGGCCCCTGGCGGCAATGCGTGCAAAAGTCCAAAAGCGAAACGATCTGCGGCCTGAACCTTGTGTAACGCTTGGGTCCTCCAGCCCCGATTCGCCTGCGCAAGCGCCAGAACCAGGGCAAACGTGGCACCGATGGTTCGCCACCGGGTCTCACGCAAAATCCACAATGAGAACTGCACACCGACCGCGATCATCGCGCAGCCGACACCGATCGCGACGCCCAAGTAGCCGCGAATATCGGGATTCGAGGGATCGATGCCGCCCACCACGGCGGCACCAAAAGTGACACAACCCATTCCGACAAGGGGGCCAATCGCCCCTGGTCTGGCCGAGCGCTTCCGCAAGAGCACATAGAAACCGACCAACGCCAGCAAGAAGCCAATGCCACCGAGTTCCTCGACGAACAGATATGGCAAACTGCCCGAGTCATCACGGCCGTGAACAAACGACGCCTTGTCCGCAAACGTACGACCACTTAACACCCACCACAAGCCCGACGCGGTCCGTGAATCACCCCACACAATGGTGTCTATCGATCCCAGGGTTGAACTTGACGAAAGCGCCTTCGTTCGCAGCGGCAGGTACAGCAACACGCCCAGGCCGAGAACAAGGGAG